>DASZWG010000484.1:0-4509 GCA_035546675.1 Mucilaginibacter sp.
GTCGCGTTGCGGAGATTTTTGAATAGTCCGTAAGTCTGAAAGACCGAAAGATAGATTGATTTTAATAAAAAAAGCAATGCTTTTATTGATAAACCCTACATTAGACTTTCTGACTTGCCGACTTTCGGACTAATAACATGAGCACCCCAGCTACATCAAGACCTAACCTGTTCCTGCGGATGGATGCGCAGCACCGCCTGCTGATCGGGGTGATCGTTAGCGCGATCGTGTCGTTAGGAGTGGCGGGCAGTTTCTCAATACCCTCGGTGGTCCTTATTGCGTGGATGGCCTTTGCCATTACCGTGATCATCCTGATCTGGATCACCTTCCTGATCTCGCATCCGCGCGAAGTGCGAAAAATAGCCAAACTGCAGGATTCGAGCAGGACCATGATATTCGGGTTCGTGTTACTGGCCTCAATGGTGAGCCTGCTGGCGGTGTATTTCCTGTTAAAGTCCGCAAAAGGGCATAGCCCGCATGCCAGCAGTCATATCCTGCTTTCTATTACTGCGGTTTTTGTGTCGTGGTGGCTGGTGCATACTATGTTCACCACGCGCTATGCGCATATTTATTACGATCTGGACAAAGACGACGGATCGCCCCGAAAAGGCGGAGGGTTGCAGTTCCCGGATGAGCCGGAACCGGATTATCTCGATTTCGTGTACTTTTCGTTCGTGATTGGCATGACTTTCCAGGTATCCGACGTTGAGATATCCTCGCGGCGCATACGGCGGCTTGCCTGGCTGCACGGTCTGATCTCGTTTATTTTCAATACAGCCATTGTAGCGCTGGGTATCAATATCATTTCGGGGCTGGTATCGCAGTAGGGTTGGTTCATTGGTTCACTTGTTCATTAGTTTACCGGTAAACAAAACATAGCCCTAAACACAACCCGGTGGGTGTTTTAAACGTATGATGCGCCTGTAAGAGAGCGGTTTTTGATCCATGAAGAAGTTATTACCTGCAGTTATTGTTTTTGCACTTTTTTGCTTTGGTTGTCATAAAGATAAAAAGCAGACACCGGGCGGAGGAGATACGGGTTTGCATATACAGATCGTCAAAGGCAATAACCAGAAGGATACCATCGGTAACCTGCTGAAAGATTCTATCGTGGTTAAAGTGACCAGCGATGGAATGCCTGCCGGAAATTACATTGTTCAGTTCAAACGCTCGGGCTGCGAGGATGTGACCATCACTGAAGCGACGACCGGGGCAAACGGGCAGGCAAGTTTCGGGTGGTACCTGAGCGGGCAAACCGGCGGGCAATTGCTCGATATTGTTTTGCTGGATGCCGGCCGCAACGAAAAAGATTCCGTATCAGCTATGGCAACAGGTATAGAGGCCGCCCACGGATGGCATCGCTCAGGCTGTGTACAAAACTTCCCGGTAAATACCGTTTCGGAACTGAACACCGGTCGCCTGTTGTGCGCGCTAAATGGTAATAACTATCCTTACTATTCGGATGATAACGCTGCAAGCTGGCACCCGCTTACTTCTTTTTCCAGCAGTCATTTTATTACGAAGATCATCACCGACTCGCAAAATGATATCTTCCTCGCAACACAAAACGACGGTCTTTATTATTCGAGCGATAACGGGCAAAGCTGGTCGAACCGCACTAGCGGCATAACCGATCCGACTAATTTCTCGGACATGGCTTATACCCGCAGCGGGCGGCTGATCTTTTGCAGCAATAGCGGTGTTTATATATCATCCGACAAGGGGCAGAACTGGGAGGAAGACGATTTCGGTCTGCCATTCGGGCAATCTTCCTATCCCTGCGAGGATTCAAACGGTATCCTGTATATCATCGGTTCTGATTATAGTTTATACAAATCCACCAACGGCGGCGGTAAATGGAACATCATGAATAATATACTGCTCAGCAATGTAGAATCGGTATTTGTTGACACTAACGATGACATCTATATCGGCATACCACATAACGGACCGGGTGTGGATGGGTTGATCTTCCGATCATCCGACGGAGGCAATACCTGGACTCAGTTATTTTCCCAAACAACGGGCAACTCCAGCTATCCCAATATCACACAGATCAGCAAGATGGGCAGCATGTATTATTTTTCATTCGCCGGGAGCGGCGTCTTCCAGACGAGCGATTTTTCGTCCTACAGCAATATCACTACCCGGTTTGCTTCATACGGTTTGCTAAGCTATACACTTGCCAAAAATTCGTCCTTAGTGATCGGCAGCCCGGGGTATGGGATATTTTATTATGTGCCGTGATCTGCCTGAAAAGGTAACTTATTTCTGATCGATTTTTTAAGTATCTTCGGACTGATGTTTTTTACCGAAGACTTTATCCATTACATCTGGAAATTCCGGTTATTTGGCCGGGAGGACCTGAAAACCACCACCGGCGAAAACATCGAGGTCTTTTCGGCGGGGCTGCCCAATATACATTCAGGGCCTGATTTTCACAATGCCCGGTTACGCATCGGTGATACGACCTGGGCCGGGAATGTGGAACTGCACATCAACTCGTCCGACTGGCAAAAGCATAATCATACTCGCGATCAGGCCTATAGCAATGTGATCCTCCACGTAGTTTACCGTGACGACCAGCCCGTTGTATTACCCGATGGCCGCCTGTTACCAACTCTTGAACTGCGCAATCGTGTTCCGGATGAGCTTTATAACCGCTATCACCAGATGGTATTCGGCAACCAGCAGTTTATCCCCTGCGAAGGCAGTATCCATACCGTTGACGATATGACGCTGCGAAACTGGCTGACGCGTGTACTGGTGGAGCGATTAGAAAAACGTTCGGCCGTGGTTATGACAACGCTGGAACGGAACCGCGGCGACTGGGAAGAAACGTTTTACCAGTTGCTGGCCACGCAGTTCGGGTTCAAAACCAACGCACTGCCTTTCGAATTGCTGGCCCGGTCTCTGCCGCAGATCATCCTGGCCAAACACAAAAACAATCCCCTTCAGGTCGCGTCGCTGATATTCGGACAAGCCGGTTTTCTCGATGAGGAACTGAAAGATGAATATCCGAGGAAATTAAAAGAGGAGTACGCCTTTCTGCGCAAAAAATATGCCCTGACCCCAGTAGAAAAGCACCTGTGGAAATTTATGCGCCTGAGGCCGCAGAATTTCCCGACCATCAGGCTGGCGCAGTTTGCGGCGCTTGTTGCCAGATCAAATCACCTGTTCTCCAAAGTACTCGAGATCAAAGATGTAAGCGCACTGAAAAAGCTCTTTACCGACCTGGATATCGATCCTTACTGGGAAACGCATTACCGGTTCGATGCAGAGTCGAAACCTTCATCAAAAACCCTGGGCCAATCTTCCATAGAAATTCTGTTATTAAATACTTTTGTGCTAACTTTATTCTGTTATGGCAAGCATAACAAACAGGAACATTACATTAACCGCAGTCTGAAATTGCTGGAGCAATTACCGGCCGAACAAAATAATATTGTAACCAATTTCGGTTTGCTGGGTATAAAGGTTAACACCGCATTTGATTCGCAGGCACTGCTTGAATTAAAAAATAATTACTGCGACTATAAGAAATGCCTGCAATGCGGCGTTGGAAATAAGATTTTAAGAATGGTGTGACATGCTGCAACGGATCATTACATTTTTCGAACGGTACTCTTTCGGCGTTTGTACTTACCTCGGCGAACGCTTCAACGTCTCTATCTCCAAGATAAGGCTGTTTTTTATTTATTCCTCATTCCTGGCAGTGGGCTTCCCGCTTATATTCTACTTTTTCGCCGGCATCGTTCTGGATATCCGCAAGTATGTCAAAAGAAAACATACCCGGGTTACAGATTTGCTGTAGTCTTGCATTGGGCCCCTCTAAATCTCCCCTAAGGGGAGACTTTTATTTTTCACCTCATTCAGACTTATAGTTTTCTATAACAATTTGTAATCAAAATTATCTGAAAAAGCCCTCCCCGTGGGGAAGTGTTTGGGATGAGCTATTGGGTCTTATATATCCTCATCACCTGTCCCCCGCCCGCAGCGAGGTCCGTATCGATCACATCCTGGTTGGTTACTTTGCGCACAACTTTAACCAGCAGGTTGGGGTCGCAGCCCGCGTCGAGAGCATCGCTGTAAATTTCAGCCATATAATCGCCCGGAGGTAAAAACGACAGCGATGTTTTGATATGATGCGCCGTATTGTTGCTGATGGTGCCGATATACCAGTCGTCGCCTTTGCGGCGGGCAACGGTCACATATTCAGGAACTTTGGCATTCAGCACTCTGGTTTCATCCCAGGTCAGCGGAACTTCCTGCAAAAAATCAAACCCCGGCTGACCGATATAGGCATCAGGATAGTCGCAGGCCATACCCTGCTCACTCTCGAGCACCACGTACATACCGAGCATGTGGCAGCGTGTGCCCAGCACCATCGGTGCGGTATAATGCACTTTAAATGTTTTTGGATTAGCCGCGCGGAAACCGCCGAGGTGGTAATCCGTCGCTCCGGCGAGTGCTCGCGTAAAGGCAACATTCACATCCGCATCGGGTGTA
>DASZWG010000485.1:0-6331 GCA_035546675.1 Mucilaginibacter sp.
TCACTTACCCCGATTGCAATATCCTGGTATATGACCGCGACGGCAAGCTGATTTACCAGAGCATCGGTTATGCCAAACCCTGGGATGGGACCCGTAACGGAGCAAAAGTACCACAAGGCACCTATTATTACATGATCGATCTGAAAAACGGCACGCCGAAAATATCGGGCTGGGTTTTGGTAACAAGGTGACTATTTTGACCCGAAGAAATAATTTAACCCTACCCGGTGTGTGGTTATTGTGACCGGGGAATCGGGTATGGTTGAAAGATTTGTAAGCGGAACATATCCCCCGAATATCTCTATTTTTTTGTTAATAACCACCCCGGCCTTTAGTGGGATTGATACCCATACTTTTGCTAACGGCGGATAATTTTTAAAGCTGACATTGCCAAAATTACCATAATTGTAAGTGAAGCCGTAATTACTATAGTGCGAAAAATTAAAAGAGAGGCCTCCGTCTATAAACACTTTTAAATTATCAGTATTATAAAAGTTGAATAGCATTTGCGGAGCTGCGGATAAGGTGTATTGAGTAAGAGAAGAACTATATGCCGGTTGGTTTGGTGTCTGATTGGAAAAAGCATAATGAGCGCCTGTAAAACCTATCTCGCCACGCAGGACAATTAACTGAACGTTTTTGTTGGGCATAAAATCTATGCCGGCAACACCTTCAGGGAAAATGCCTTTGGCACCCGGACCCGCTATAATGTCTTCTGGTTTGAGCTGATTATAATCTGCCTTCAAACCGGCAAACCATCTTATGCCTGACCGTTGTTCACTACCTGGCCGCCCGGATGAATTACCGTTGATCTGTGAGACAATTTTGGAAAGATCATCAGGATCGTATCGTGCAGAAGTGATAAAATCAGCCAGCTTATTATTACTGGCTCCTAATTTTTCAGCTTCATACTGTAATTGCGTACGATACCGGGTGATGTAATTGGCGGATGACAGATCAGCATTCAAATAAACATGGTACACTAGTTCGAAAGGCTGATCACTGCCCGCTTCTGACAGGTAAAATCTCGTTTTCAGATCGTCGCGGAAAGTATAAAGCGTGAGCTTATTCCCCTTGTCAATAACACGCAAAAACACCGTGTCTGTTTTGTACCCGGTATCTAAACGGGCATTAACCTTGTTGAGGTCGATTTCATCGGTGCTTACGGCAACAATATGCTTTTCATAATGATCCGATCCGGTCACGGCAAAAGCATTCATTTTTTTACATGTATATTGTTCAGCATCCGAGCTGATTGCGGCTTTGAATGATATTTGCCGGGGGTTTTTGTCCCATTCCCGGTAATCAATAAAACCATGTACCGTATCCCCTTTCAGGTTGACAATATAACCAGGTTTAAAATTGCTCTGAGCCAATGTAGCAGATGGCACTAAGAAAATCAGAAGAAGTGTATAAAATATTAACTTCATTTAAGTATTTAAAAATCTAAAGTAACCTATCTGAACAGGTAAAGTACGCCGATCTGTGTTGAAGTGGATGATAATGCGAAATACGGGCTGTTTGCCGGAGCAATAGACGTTTGGTATTCAGTGAAAACCGCGAACTTTTGAGTGAACTGAACACCTGCTTTCAGAATAAATGCATCATTAAATTTATTGAACTCATAAGGAACAGTAGCATTAAGATTCACATCCGAATTGTTATGATCCTGGGCACCGATGTAATTGTTTGAAAAGGAGTAGCTCGTAGCTATGAAACCCGCACCGCCAAATACTTTAAAGTTTTTCGCATTGTAAAAATTATACAGTATCTGCACCGAACCCGAAAATGCCAGGGCATCATATTTAGCCTCATCAGGTACATAAGGATATACTTTGCTCGTGTATTTGTCGTCTAAGCTGTTTCCGGTGGCGGACAATTCCACGCTAAATTGTAATTTTCGCGTGTTGGGGTTGGCAAAAACATTAATACCAAAATAGATCACAGGCCTGTACGAAGTATAGGCACGTCCCCCCGCCGCGTAAAAAGGGCTGCTGGACAAGGGAGTAGTAGTGTTCATATTCAACCCGGTGCCGGCAAAAAACGTGAACGGTACGCCGGAATGATGAGTTTTTTCATACTCAGCTTTGCTAATACCATTTATTTTGCTGACAATATGCAGTATATCGCTCTCCTGGTACTCCGATTTGGCTATGTATGTGATCAGGTTGTCGTCCAGTGCGCCATATTTGGACGCCTCTGCGCTTAGTTGCTTCTGAAACGTATTTTCGATATGCGACCCATACAACTTGTACACCAGTTCGTGCGGGGTATAATCCGGACTTTCACCGATAAAATAACGTGGTTTGAGATCATCCTTATAAGCATAGAGTGCGACTTTGCTGCCTTTTTCAAGTACTTTCAAAAATACGGTTTCAACTTTAAAACTGGTATCCCGGTAAGGGTACGTTCCATTTACAGGATCCATACTTAAGGGCCCAGTATAGCGGGAGTAAAATTCCAGGTTATTGATTGCAAACCCGCCTGCATTATCTGTAGTAATTTTATCAGGCTCCTGGTCATTAAGGGATCGTTTAAAATTGATCGAATTCGGATTGTCATCCCATTCGCGGTAATCGATAAAGCCTTTTAAAGTATCGCCTTTTAGTGTTACAACGTAGCCCGGTTTGTAGTTGCTTTGGCCAATAGAAAACAAGGGGAATAACACAGCAATCAGTGTAAGTTTGATAAGGCGTTTCATGTAATAAGGTTCATATAAAACAAATATATCTTTATCAGCCCAAAAATCCTAATTCAGATTAATCATAAATAGCACTTTTTTAAGCAAAGACCGCTATGTAACTGTATTTTTATATTATGCATCATGAACATCACTTAAAAAGTTCGGACACGATACAGGATATCGTGATCGGCATGTCCGATGGTCTTACCGTCCCCTTTGCACTGGCTGCCGGTCTCAGCGGCGCTGTTCAGTCATCTGCCATCGTGGTAACAGCGGGTATAGCCGAGATCGTTGCGGGGTCAATAGCTATGGGCCTGGGAGGCTTCCTGGCGGGGAAGACCGAGGCCGATCATTATACCTCCGAGTTAAAACGCGAGTACGAAGAGGTGGAACGCGTGCCCGAACAGGAAAAACTGGAAGTGCGCGAAGTTTTTGCGGGCTTCGGCTTATCCGAAAAACTGCAGCACGAGATCGCCGAAGAAATGGCAAAAGACAAGGATCAATGGGTCGATTTCATGATGCGGTACGAACTGGGCCTCGAAAAACCTGAAGCCAACCGGGCTACGCGAAGCGCCGTAACGATAGGCCTGTCATACGTTGCAGGAGGGATCATACCGCTGTCACCTTATTTTTTCATATCCGACTCACAACAAGCCCTGTACTATTCTTGTGCGATCACCGTAGTCTGCCTTTTTGTATTCGGCTATTTCAAGAGCAAGGTTACCGGTCAGCCACCGGTTACCGGGGCATTTAAAGTGCTGTTCATCGGCGCATTGGCCGCAACAGCGGCATTCCTGATGGCCAAGCTGATCAATGGGCATTAAGATATATGGTTTACAGCTGTTAAGTGATAAAATTTCCTAACCAATATAACTGCTTCAACCAATACAACTAAAACTGAATCAGCTTCTCTATCTGCTCGTTTACATAACGAACCGTATCTTCTTTAAAAAGGTTGCCGTTCGGATCCAACTCCTTATGAATGGATGCAATATGGATCTTAAGCGACATGACATTGAGGTGTATGTAATGGCACACGCCCGTAAAATGATCTACCCCACGCACATTACCGTATTTGCCTGAAGATATGCCGACCAGCGCAGCCTTCTTTTCATAAAAACTTTCGGGGAACGAACAGGCATCGATAAAAACTTTCAGTACACCGGGGAAGCCGCCGTTATATTCGGGTATAATGAATAGAAATTTCTCTGTACGGGTTACGATCTGCTGTATGGGTTCGAAAGCAGCACTCCGGCTGCCGTAAAGATCGGTTTGAATCAGGTTGGGCGGGAGGTCGGCGAGCGATAATATTCCGGCTTCAATTCCCTTTTCTTTTAACTGCTGCTGGTAATACCGTGCCACCTTTAAAGTTGAGCTACCAGGCCGGTTGGTTGATGATATAATGGTGATCATATTATTTAGCCTGAAGCTGAAAGTATGAAGTCAAAAGCCGCTTTTTGCTTTCTGCTTTCAGCTTTTTGTTTGTAAGTTAACGCAAGCTGTGGATTTTCGAATGGTTTAAATCCGTATCTTTAGCCGCGGTAAAAATACTATTATCGAAAATAGTATGAAACCTGTCCCGGTAATAAAATTATAAAAGCAGCATGAGTAAAATTATTGCTTTAGCCAATCAAAAGGGCGGCGTTGGAAAAACGACATCATCGATCAACCTGGCTGCGAGCTTAGCGGTCCTGGAATACAAGACCCTGCTGGTTGATGCTGATCCCCAGGCTAATTCCACATCGGGAATAGGTTTTGACCCGCGCACCATCAAGAACAGTATCTACGAATGTATCATCAATGATATAGATCCGCATGATGCTATCCAGAAAACGGAAACGCCGAACCTCGACCTGCTGCCCGCACATATCGACCTGGTAGGCGCCGAGATCGAAATGATCAACCTGGAGGACCGCGAGTTTAAAATGAAGGCCGTGCTCGACGGTGTGCGTGAAGAATACGATTTTATCATCATCGATTGTTCGCCATCGCTGGGACTGATCACGATCAATGCCCTTACGGCGGCCGATTCGGTGATCATACCTGTACAATGCGAATATTTTGCGCTGGAGGGGCTTGGCAAACTGCTTAATACCATCAAGATCGTACAAACCCGCCTGAATCCCGCATTGGAAATCGAGGGCATCCTGCTGACCATGTACGATGTGAGGCTGCGCCTGTCGAACCAGGTGGTTGAGGAAGTGAAAAACCATTTTGAGGACATGGTTTTCGAAACCATTATTCAGCGCAATACGCGTTTAAGCGAAGCGCCGAGTTTCGGAATGTCCGTAATTATGCACGATGCTACCTGCAAAGGAGCGGTCAACTACCTTAACCTGGCGCGCGAAATTGTGCGCAAAAACGGGATGCTGAAAGACGAAACCGTGGCTACCACAGAAACCCTATAAAATGAGTGCAGAGAAGAGAAACGCTTTGGGAAGAGGATTAAGTGCCCTGCTGAATGATTCTGTAAGCGTAATACCGAATAAGAACGAGCTGATACCCGGCGCCGATATAAACCCGGCGGGTGCGGTTAATGAAATAAAGATCGCTGAAATAGAGGTAAACCCTTTTCAGCCGCGTACCGATTTTGACGAAAACGCCCTTGCTGAATTAGCCGATTCCATCAAATTACAGGGCCTGATACAACCCATTACCGTAAGGCGGGTGGAGCCGCATCGTTACCAGCTCATTTCGGGCGAACGCCGCCTGCGCGCGGCTAAACTGGCAGGCCTAACACAAATACCTGCCTACGTTCGCACAGCCAACGATCAGCAAATGCTCGAGATGGCGCTTATCGAGAACATACAGCGCGAAAACCTGAATGCTATCGAAGTGGCCCTCAGCTTTCAGCGCATGATAGACGAGTGCAGCCTGAAGCAGGAAGAGCTGGGCGAAAGGGTAAGCAAAAACCGGTCGACGGTAACCAATTACCTCCGTTTGCTCAAATTACCACCCGCCATACAGGCTTCCATTCGCGATGGGCAGATCAGCATGGGCCACGCGCGTGCACTGATAACTATCGATAACCCGGTAAAGCAGCTATTTATACACCAGCAAATCGTTGTGCAGGGCTTATCGGTCAGGAAAGTGGAGGAGATGGCCCGTGAAGCGCAAAAACAATCGGCAAAAAAAGAGGGCAAGCAACCTGAGCCCCTTTCATTCCAGGTTCAAAAGATCCAGGACGACCTGGCGTCGAAGTTCAGCACCAAAGTCAGAATTAAATTAAACAGCCAGGGCAATGGATCGATCGAGATCCCGTTCTTGTCGGAGGATGATCTTAACCGCATCCTTGAAATGCTGGATTGGTAAATGATGCGAAAATGCTTGCTCCTGAGTTGGCTTATCTTCGGCTTTGTTTTTGCAGCCATAGCGCAAAAACCGGAGCCCAATGATGCCACGAAAAGCCGGTCAGAGAGCCTGACCGAAAAAAATGATTCGCTGAACTCGAAACGTTTCAAACCGAAGATCACCAAAGAAAAAGTATATCACCCCGATTCACTGCACAGCCCGCATAAGGCGCTTATACGGTCGCTTATCATTCCGGGCTGGGGACAATTATACAACCGCCAGTGGTGGAAGGTTCCCATTATTTACGCGGGACTGGGACTATTGGGCGATGTTGTGGTATTCAACAATAAATATTAC
>DASZWG010000486.1:0-3935 GCA_035546675.1 Mucilaginibacter sp.
AAAATTTAATGATATCGGGCGGGATATGGCTTAATAATTTTTCAGGCATCTTTTAAGACAATATAACTGGTTCCGGGTTTTTAGCCGCATACTTACCGAAGATATTTATATTTTCGATTACTTTATGAAGAAAACCTCGGTTTTGATGACCGAAAAAATAAAAAAGCCGCTTAAATTTCACTGAGCGGCTTCGTAGCCGTAGGGGAAGATCGCCTTCCCAAAGCCAGGTATTTCAAGCATGACGAATTCGCTTTTGTAGCGGGTCAATAGGTAAGCACCCTCAAATTGTTCGGCTGCTCATTACCCGAACGTGTTTGAGCGCCAAAATGTCCTTTACCTGATGAGCTAAGCAAAAACCTCATACTGGAATCCGCAAGTACTAAAAAGCTTCGATCTTTTTTGAGGGGTCATCTTCAAGTGACAAAGGGGGCTTTTTAAGGTATTTTATCCCATTTGAAGGGTTTAAAAGCCTGAAAGAACAGGAAAAGCAGCTTAATAACCAAACGAGATAGTGATTAAAATGTTTAGTATCAATATCTTCAAATCAATAAACCCACTTTTTCAAAAACGTTTCTAACTTTATGCTTTCCGCTTTAACCTTTTTAGCTTCCGCAAAATGCCATCTCTATCCCTTTGCATGATCGTTAAAAACGAAGAAGAGGTTATCGCCAGGTGCCTGGCTTCCGTGCGTGGCCTGGTGGACGACTTGGTGATTGTAGATACCGGCTCAGCGGATCAGACTGCGGCGATCTGTCAAACCTTTGGCGCGCGTTTATTCAATTTTGCCTGGTGCGACGATTTTTCAGCGGCGCGCAATTATGCATTCAGTCAGGCCACCGGCGATTATATTCTTTGGCTCGACGCCGACGATGTAATAGAACCGGCAGCATTGCAGCGACTACAGGCATTGAAGAGCGACCTGCTCCGCGATGTTTACTTTTTAAAATATGATTATGCCCAGGATGAACACGGCTGGTCGCGCTGTACATTGTTCAGGGAGCGCATCGTAAAAAACGACGGTTCTTTCCGCTGGATTTACCCCGTACACGAAGTGATCGACGGCACTGCAGGCCGAAGCTCGGCATACCTTGATATTACCGTTAGGCACCTGCGTACCGCAAAAGGCGCATCGGGCGATAAAGGCAGAAACTTGAAAATACTGGAGCGCGCTATAGAAAATCCTTCTTACCGCGATTCGCCCCGCACCTGCTATTATTACGGGCGCGAACTGTATGACAATGGCCGTTTCGAGGACGCAATACAGACGCTTGGACGTTTTATCGGCTTCGCAAATACCTGGAGTGAAGACCGTGTGGGCGCTTATACCCGCATGGCCCAATGTTACCTTGAACTTTTCAGAGTCGGCGGCGGCAATCCTGCAAACTTATCCAAAGCCCGCGAAATGGCCCGTGCTGCCATACAGATCGATGGACGCTGGGCAGAGCCCTTTTTTGTAAACGGCGAGGCTGCTTATATTGAAGGCAACTTTGATGAGGCTGCGTTTTGGTTTAAGAAGTGTTTGAGGCCTGTACCGGATGTGCTTAACCCGGTAAACCTGTCGGTATATGGTATCGAATCCTACATAAAGCTCATGTTCTGTCTCGACAAACTGGGCGATTACCGCGAGGCAAGCCGGTACAACGAATTAGCTTTGGAGTGCAAGCCCGGTGACAAGGGGCTTTTGTACAACCGCAGCTATTTCCGGTCGAGGCTATATCCCGGCGAAAGCGAAAAATATGCCCTGGCCTGGTACGGCAGCAATGTCGACCCAAATTTCCCCACCTATCGTATCCGCGCTTTGCAGATGCACAGGCAATTGCAAAAAGCCGGCTTCCGTTCGGAAATGATCAGCGGGGAAACCGGGTTCGCGCATTTTGACGCGGTTATTTTTTTTAAAGCATTTAACCAGTTTGAGCTTGCCGCCATGGAACGCGCCAAAAAAGCGGGCAAACAGGTGGTATTTGATGTGGCTGAGGATTTGTTCGCCCACACTGCTGATTTTCCGTTTTATATACCGATGATACAAGCTGCCGACGTGGTAACCTGTTGCTCGCACATGCTGGCGGCGGCCATACGCCTTTATAACACAAATGTACACGTGGTAGAAGATGCCGTGGAACCCGTGCGCACCACCAGCACGGTTTCCAAGAGCAGGAAGCTGGTTTTTGGGTGGGTGGGCATGCCGGAAAATGCGATTCATGCCGAGCACCTGCGCCCGTTGATCGAAGCTGCCGGTTGCAAACTGCGCACCATTCACAGCGGGCCGGACAGTACCTACCCATGGTCGCTGGGCGACTGGCAAACCCTGTTGGCCCAATGCGACGCGGCCATAGCGCCACTCGACGTGGCGGCTCAGCCCGCCAAGTCGAACAATAAGGTAACAACCTGCCTGTCGCTCGGCCTTCCGGTTGTAGCCTCGCCGCTCGACGCTTACATGCGTATCATCCGTCACGGTATAAACGGACTCATCGCGACGACTGAGGACGACTGGCGCAGTTGTATAGAACAGCTCAAAAACGTTTCGTTCCGTCAAAAAATGAGCGAAGAAGGCCTGGCCACTGCGCGGTTGTTCCGCCCGGAAAGGATCGCTCTGAAATTGATGAAAGCCATCGCGCCGGATAACTTCCGCGAAAGTGCGGTCGACATCATCATCCCCAATGCCTACCCCGGGGCACATCTGAATTTATGTATCAACAGCATATTGGCCTGCACCGATATTCCGTATAACATCATCGTAGTGCACAATGGCGATCATGAGATAGACGTTCCCGGCGATGTGAACGTGATCAGGGGTGATCGCTGGAATTTCTCAGCGTCAATAAACGCTGGCATCAGGCACGGTTCAGCGCCCATGATTTGCATCCTGAACGACGACGTTATCGTTTCTGAGGGATGGCTTCCGCCATTGGTTGACGCGGTAAAAAACGGCATCGACATTTGCAATCCGCTGTCGAACTGCGATTACGGTTCACTGCACCGCCACCACATGCAGATCCGGGATGTTCGGCTTGGCGCAGGAACGAATACCCTTGCAAGCGGCCTGGTGATCGAAAAAAATTCAGCCGTTCCGGGCATACCTCCTTGGCTGATTCACTCTTATAACCCCGCCTGCCCTCGCCGGCGTTACAAATTGGAATGGGTACCTTTTTACTGTACCCTGCTGAGCCGGGCCGTTATCGAAAAAACCGGCTTACTGGATGATGGATTTAATAACGGCTGCGAGGATGTCGACTTTTGCCGTCGCGCCGAAAAAATGGGCTTCGCAGCGGGCGTGAACGAGGAAAGTTTTGTTTTTCATTTCGGAGGCACCAGCACCGAGGTATTCATTAAGGATTACCCTGAAGAAGAAGGCGCGACGCATCGCCATTACCGGCAAAAATATGCATTGCCGCTTTTTGTGGTGCATTCGGGCTACTCATACGAGCCGTGGAACGGACATACGATTGAAAAAACAGGTATCGGCGGATCGGAAACAGCCGCGGCAAAAATGGCCGAAGCTTTTACGCGGCTTGGTTACCACTCCATAGTGTTTTGCGATTGCCGGGGGATGGAAGGCATCGTCAACGACGTAGAATATAAGCCCCTGGATACCTTTGAACATTTTATCGACCGGCATTTTATCGATGTGCTCGTCATTTCGCGTTATGCGAATTTGCTGGAACATCCTTTCCGCGCAGGCAAAGCTTATTTTTGGATACACGATGTTTGGGCTATGGGCACGGAACGCGGCCCGAATGATCTGCTAAAAAAGAATGCCGGCAAGTTAAACGGGATATTCTGCCTTAGCAACTGGCACAAAGAGATGGTGTACAGCATCCATGATGTTCCGTACGAGAAACTGATCGTCACGGGCAACGGTATCGATATCCGGCGTTTCGACAACCATCCTCAAAAAACGCCGAACCGTTTTATTTACTCCTCGAGTCCGGATCGCG
>DASZWG010000487.1:0-4556 GCA_035546675.1 Mucilaginibacter sp.
GTTTAAACTTTGTGCGTACATCGCCCGACCATGGTACAGCCTATGATATTGCCGGGAAGAACCTGGCTTCGCCCGACTCTTTCCGCGAAGCGTTATTTGCAGCTATCCATATCGTAAAGCGCCGCCGGGAGACCGAAGTGCTCACCGAAAACCCGCTTACTTTTAGTAAACTGAGCCGCGACCGGGATTAAGCGGCAATCGTATCATTATTTTTACCCAAAATTTTCATCTTTTCACAACATAGTGTAGCAGAAACACGGGTTTTCACCCAAAAGACTGATAGTTAATTCCCTTTCGCCAAAATAAAAAATATGATTTTCATATTTTTTAAGAAGAATTTCCATTTGTAACTAAAAATTTATTATTAACAATTTGTTTGTTACGAAAATTTTACAAAAATTTAAACTTTTTAAATTTTTTTATAAAGTTGTTTTACCTTTATATCGTATCGTTCTTTATCAAACTCAACAAACTATTCTCAAACATTAACTCAACAAAACACTATGAAAATTTCTTTACGATTTTCCATGACCTGGTGTTTATCAATGGCGCTCATGCTCCTATGGTGCAAGTCATACGCGTCCCCATCAGGTGAATTAAAAGATATGCGGGGCATATCGTTACACAAACTAAATACAACCCCTGAACCTGTAAAAGGTGTTGTAAAAGACGAGACTGGCCTGCCCATTCCGGGAGTCTCGGTAAAAATAAAAGGCACTACCCAGGGTACACAGACCGGCATAGACGGTCAATATACCATTGATGCCAATACCGGCGACGTTTTGGTGTTTAGCTTTGTCGGTTATTTATCCAAAGAAGTAACCGTCGGGACCGGCGATACCCAGAATGTTGTACTGACACCGGATACTAAAAACCTGAACGAGGTTGTAGTTACGGCACTTGGTATCACTAAAACTTCCGAGTCGCTGACCTACGATCAGCAAACGGTATCGGGCAAACAACTGCAGGTTGCCAAGGATCCGAGCTTTGTGAACAGTCTGACCGGTAAAGTGGCTGGTTTGGATATAAGCGAAAGCTCATCAGGCGCAGGCGGTTCGACAAAAGTGGTGCTGCGGGGTGACAAATCCATCGCAGGTAACAACAATGTGCTGTATGTGGTAGACGGTATTCCGCTGAATGAAAATACGACCGGTCAGCCTAATGGCCCTTTTGCATACGCACCCGATGGCGGCGACGGTATATCGAACCTGAACCCTGACGATATCGAAAGCATCAGCATACTGAAAGGCGCATCGGCATCAGCACTGTATGGCAGCCAGGCAGCTAATGGTGTGATCCTGATCACTACCAAAAAAGGCCGGGCAGGAAAGGCACAGATCGATTTCTCGTCGAACACGATGTTCCAGACGCCTTTCTCGCTCCCCAAGTTCCAGAACGAATACGGCCAGGGCGACACTGTTACAACTGCTAATCCCAATTCCCTCTCGGCATGGGGCCCCAGGCAGAGCGGTGGTTTTTACAATGTAAAAGACTTTTTTAATACCGGTAACCAGCTGATCAACTCATTGTCGCTGAGCACGGGTACAGAGAAAGATCAGATATATGCCTCTTACAGCAATACCCATGCAGACGGTATAGAACCGGGCAATACCTTTTATAAGAACAACTTTACACTGCGCAATACAGCGAAAATTCTGAATGACAAGGTAACCGTAGATGCAAGCGCGAACTACATCGACCAGAAAACGGTTAACCGTCCTACATCGGGTACTTATTTTAACCCATTGTTCGGCCTGTATCTTTTCCCAAGGGGAGCCGACTTTGCCCAGTATAAGAACTTCGAGGTGTATGATCCGGGCCGTACCCTGATGGTGCAGAACTGGCCCGCAACTTTTCAGTCGGGACCGTTTACCGATAACCCGTACTGGGTTCAGAACCGCGATGCAACTACCATGGGCTTAAACCGTTTCCTGGGGTCTTTATCAGCCAAATATGATATTGCCGATTGGATCAACTTCCAGGTACGCGGCAAAGTGGACAAAACCAACTTTGTGAACGATCAGAAAATATATGCTACTTCCATCAGCATCCTGAGCGGACCGGAAGGAAGCTATGATTACGGTCAGAGCACCAATACCCAGGTATACAGCGACGCTTTGCTGAACATCAACAAAAAAGTCGGCAGTTTCAACCTGACCGGAACCTTTGGCGCCAGCATCCAGGATAACCAATCGTACAGCAATGGTTTTGCCGGTTACCTGCAAACCATCGACAACTACTTTAATGCCTCGAACCTGGATAAAACAAATACCACATTTACCCAGAACAACACGACAGAAGAGCAAACCCAGTCGTTGTTCTTCAGCGCTGAAGCGGGATATAAGGATATGCTGTTCCTCGACGTAACCGGGCGTAACGACTGGTCGTCGGCACTGGCATTTACACCGCACGAATCATTCTTCTATCCGTCATTCGGTTTGTCGGACATTCTGAGCAAGACCATCTCTATGCCCGATTGGATCTCCTACAGCAAAATACGCGTTTCATACAGCGAGGTGGGTAACAGTATTCAGAGCTATATCAGTACGCAGCCGGTACAGTATCCGGAAGCAAACGATATCCTGAGCCTGAACCCGATACAGCCGCTGGTGACCCTGAAGCCGGAAAGGACCAAATCGTTCGAAGCAGGTACCGAGTGGCGCTTCTTCAACGATCATTTGACCTTTGACGCTACTTTCTACAAAACCAACACTTACAACCAGTTATTTACCGTTACCAGCTCTCATGCTACCGGTTACAGCGGTTATTACCTGAATGCGGGTAATGTACAGAACGAGGGTTTTGAAGGAACGCTGGGTTATAACGGCAATATTGCCCATGATCTGAGCTGGAACACGACCGTTACATTCTCGCTGAACAGGAACAAGATTATCTCCCTGTATACCGACAATTCGACCGGGGTGCCTAACGTCATCACCAGGCTGCAGTTGCCGTCGGCATTCGACAGTTACTCCCTTGAAGTTAGGCAAGGCAAACCTTACGGTGAGATCTATGCACGCGACTTCCTGAGAGACGCCAATGGGAACATTGAAGTTTCGAATGGCAAGCCGGTATTGCAGGACAGCAATCCTGCCGATTACACCGATGTAGGTAATTCGAACCCCAACTTCCTGATGGGCTGGAACAACACATTCAGGTATAAGAATATCGACCTGGAATTCCTGATCGACGGTCGTTTTGGCGGCGAGGTAGTAGATATGACCGAAGCATACCTGGATTATTACGGCGATTCGCAGGCTTCGGCTACTGCACGCGATAACGGAGGTGTTACTATCGGCGGCCAGCACTTTACGGCACAGAACTATTACACTACCATCGGTTCGCGCCAGGGTGCGCTGGCACAATATGCCTATTCGGCTACCAATGTGCGCCTGAGAGAAGCATCACTGGGATACACCATACCCGGCAAACTGTTCAATGATAAAATAAAGGATATCAGGGTAGCATTTACCGCACGGAACCTGTTCTTCTTTTACCTGAAAGCGCCTTACGATCCGGATGTGACACTGTCTACAGATAACGGCTTGCAGGGCATAGACCTGTTCGGCCAGCCAAGTGTAAGAAGCTTTGGCTTTAATGTATCAGCGAGATTTTAATTATGAATTTTTTAAATATCATCAACATGAAAACGATTTATCATTGTTTCAGAAAAAGAAATAGCCTGGCAGGACTATGTATCCTTGCGGGCCTCCTGGCCATATCCTCGTGTACCAAGAATTTTGAAAAATACAACACAAACCCCAACGCGGTTACAGAGGATCAATTGAAAGGCGACGGCCAGAACATCGGCGGATTTTTCCCGGATATGGAAACTTCCATTATGCGTATTGTGGATTGGGAATACCAGGTTCAACAAAACCTCAATGCCGACCTGTTCTCGGGCTACATGATGTCGGCCGACCCGTTTGGCGGGAATAACAATACCAGCTACGCGCTTAACTCGGGCTGGGATACTTATGCTTTCGACGAGCCTTACCAGCACGTAATGAGCAACTGGCTGCAGATCAAAACCCGCGGTGAGGTATCGAACCCTGACTTTTACGCCGTTGCCCTCATCCTTAAAGTTGAAGCTATGCACCGGGTAACGGATATATTCGGGCCGATACCTTATACTAAATTCGGTACGGCGTCATTCTCTATTCCTTACGACAGTCAGCAGGATGTATACAACCGTTTCTTTAAAGAACTGGATACGGCGGTAAACTCGCTGACCACTTATGTGACGGCTAACCCTACCGCTATGCCGTTCAAAAAGTTCGACCTGATCTACGGCGGCGATTACAAGGAATGGATAAAATTTGCCAATACGTTAAGGCTGCGCCTGGCCATGCATATTGTTTATGCCGACCCGACAACGGCTCAGGCCGAAGCAGAGAAGGCAGTGGCCAACAGCTATGGTCTTTTGAGCACCACCAGCGACGATGCACTGGTGAACATGGTTAACGGGATCAGCTACCAGAACCCCATCAGCGTAATTACGCACTCGTGGGGTGATATATCGATGGGTGCGCCGCTTGAATCGATCCTGACCGGGT
>DASZWG010000488.1:0-3344 GCA_035546675.1 Mucilaginibacter sp.
ACCTTGTTGTGATGAATAAATCTGTCCGAAAGGACAATGATTAAATTGAGCGGAGTATTACTATGCGAATGGAGGTGAACGCCCTGCCGAGAGGATAAGGGCAATGCTTACAAAATCATATTTTTCCTGCGGGTAAACGTGGCTGGTGATCAGGATCGGTGCAAAATGAGCCTCGCTCGCCTTAACCATGCTGTTGTGATGCATAGCATCGCACAACTGGCACTTTTCCGAGGACTTTGTATGGTTTGTTGTGGAAGACCAGCTTTTAACAGAAAGGGTTTTGTGCTGGTGCGCATATACCGCCCATTGCCCGGCCGCGAAGCTGGTGATGACGATCCAGGCGAATATGATATGGCGCTTACCCTTTTTCATTGATACAATGCTATAACATTGACCTTTTTAGCGTTGTTTTTGCAAAAATAGTCAAAACAGGTTTTATTATGTCGGCTGAGCGTAACAATATCGTTGTAAAGCCGGATCGAAGGGTCTTTTAAGTCGGTGCAGGCTTGTATCTTTGCCGCATGAAACCTGCCGAAGTGAATGCGAAATGGACCGGGCTGCAGCAACGTATCGCCAATGATTTTGATACGGACAAGCCGGATATCAAAGTGATGCTGTTCCTGATCGGGGTGCAGGAGCTGGGCCAGGGGCCGCGCAAGTTCAGCAAACGGCAAAAAGAGGAGCTGATGCATATCGCTACATGCAGACTGTTCAGCCGCATGGGGTTCTATGAACTGGAAGGGCTCGACCAGGACGGCTGGCCGCACTGGAAATTAGTGGACAAAATACCCAACTATACCCTGCTCGAGCAGGAATTGATCATGAAATCGCTGATCATCGATTATTTTGATGAAATGTGATTTTGGTTGTAAGGTTGTAATGTTTGAAAGTTGTAATGTTGTTTAATCTTTCACGAATCATAATTTAGACTATCATAGTAACATTTCAACCTTATAACCTTCCAACAAACGATATGAAAAAACTCCTTACCCTCACGCTAATCCTGCTGTCAACAGCGGCCTTTGCCGGTCCGCCAAAGAACCAGTACGTTCGTATACGCACCAGTTACGGTCAGTGTATCATCCGCCTGTATAACGAGACGCCCAAACACCGCGATAATTTTATCAAATTAGTAAAGCAGGGCTTTTATAACGGCACGCTGTTTCACCGGGTGATACAGAATTTTATGATACAAGGCGGCGACCCGGATTCCAAAGACCCCAAAAAAGCAGCGCCGGGTGCAGAGCTGGGCAACGGCGATGTAGGTTACACCATACCGGCCGAGTTCAGGGACAGCCTGTTCCATAAGCGCGGTGTGATCGCCGCGGCCAGGGACGATAATCCGCAAAAGGCGTCGAGCGGCTGCCAATTCTATATCGTGGAAGGCAAGCGCTTTACCAATGCAAAACTGGATACGCTGGAAAAGACGCGGCTGAAAGGCCGGAAAATACCCGAATGGCAACGCGAGTATTATACTTCGGTAGGCGGAACTCCGCACCTGGACCAGAATTATACCGTCTTCGGCGTGGTGGTTTTCGGGATCGATATGATCGACCGCATAGCTGCCGTAAAGACAGACAAAAACGATCGGCCGGTAACCGATGTGCCAATGACTATCGAATTACTAAGCAAAAGAGAGTGTAAACAATTGGATAAAATATTGTACCCCCCAACCCCCTGAAGGGGGGAGCCGAAACCCATCGAAACTTAATGATATATTTGTCAAAAATTTCCCCCTTCAGGGGGCAGGGGGTATGAAGATCATCACCTACAACGTTAACGGGATACGCTCGGCTATCAGCAAAAACTGGCTGGCCTGGCTGCAGGCCACCGATGCCGATGTGGTTTGTTTGCAGGAGATCAAGGCGACGCCCGATGTGCTGACCGAACTGATCCTGGTAGAACAGTTGGGCTACCAGCATTATTGGTTCCCGGCGGAAAAGAAAGGTTACAGCGGTACGGCCATATTCACCAAACATACGCCCAAACACGTAGAATACGGCTGCGGCATACCGCATTATGACCGCGAGGGACGAAACATCCGCGTTGATTTTGAAGATATATCGGTGATGAGCGTTTATTTTCCTTCGGGATCGAGCGGCGACGAGCGCCAGGGTTTTAAATACAAGTTCCTGGATGAATTCGGGGAGTACATCAACCAACTCAAATGGGCCTATCCCAATCTGGTGGTCTGCGGCGATTACAATATCTGTCACCGCCCGATCGATATTCATAACCCGAAATCGAACGCCAACTCGTCCGGGTTTTTGCCCGAGGAGCGCGAATGGATGGAAAACTTTATCAATTCGGGTTTTACCGATACCTTCCGGCATTTGAACAAGGAGCCGCACAATTATACCTGGTGGAGCTTCCGTGCCAATTCGAGGGCCAAGAACTTAGGCTGGCGTATCGATTACATCATGGTGACGCATCCGCTCGAAAAGCATATCAAAAGGGCGATGATCCTTCCCGAAGCCCGGCATTCGGACCATTGCCCGGTAATGGTGGAGTTGGATGGAATATGAAAGTTATTCTTTTGCCTCAAAGTCTAGTTCGACTACATCAAAGTCTTTAATTTCCCCCTTTTCACTATCTGTAATATGCATAATCAATTTGAGCGTAGTAGATGTCTGCTCTTTTATTCTATACTGTACATCTATTTTATATTCGACATTGACGCCAGCTTTTTTATCCGGAAACTGTAAGACAATGGCATTATTTATTAATTTGTATGCGACCTCATGAAATACTGTTGGCGAGTCGGCAAGGCTATAACTTAAAACGCCTTTCTTTCTTAAATCAAATGTGTCGTAGTTTTCAATGCTAGCCATTCCAATATTATAATTGGGAGGTATCTCTATTTTTTTGAATTTCCACATCCGATAAATAGAATCCTCTTTTGAACCAATAGTTCGTACATGGTTGCTTTGCATGGCTCTTGACAGGTTAAAAGTAAAGGATGCTAAAATGATAAGACAAAGGCTTAATGGTTTCATAGCATAAATATAAGTAAAAGACTTGCGAAGTTTTTAAAACTTCGCAAGTCTGCTCTTTGGATCGTTATCCATAGTGCCTGACTTTAGACATTTAAGAGTTTATTTTCGTAACATTACGCCGGTTTTTAAGTCAAATCAGCACCCCATTTTTTTATTTATGAACTGGAATCCCTTCAAACGCAAGCCCAAAACTCCCAAAAAGAAAAAATCCAAACTGCGCGAGTGGGTGGATGCCATTATCTTCGCTGTTATAGCCGCTACACTCATCCGTGGATTGCTGTTCTCGGCTTATGCCATCCCGTCGGGATCGATGGAGGGCACCGAAATGATCGGCGATTACCTTTTCGT
>DASZWG010000489.1:0-3326 GCA_035546675.1 Mucilaginibacter sp.
GCACTGTGCGGATCATCGAACGGCCGTCTATACGGATGCCGTGTTTTTGAAGCGCCCGCCTGAAATAGCTTTGTTCCGAAAGCTCGCGCGATATAAACACACTCGAAGGCATTTTACGATCAGGATTGAACATCGAAACCACCTTTTCGGCCAAACCATCGGTGGTTCCTGCCTGCAGGAAGAGCCTGTCGGGGAATTCGTCCCCTTTATCAGCCTTTGATGTGAATACCTGGAACATGCCCTCATCTTTGCGGCAATAACAGCCCAATGGCAAATGGCAACCTCCGCCGAACAGCTTCAGCACAGTACGTTCAACCGCAATGGCTTCGGCAACGTCCGGGTGATGCAGCGCCTGAAGTGCCTCAAAAAGCTCAGGGTCGTTCTCCCTTATCTGGATGGCGAGCACACCCTGGGCAGGGGCGGGTATCAGTTCGACAGGCGCCAGTTCTTCGACATGAAAATCGCTCAGATCGATCCCCAGCCGCGCTACACCTGCTTTAGCGATCATAATAGCATCGTACTTTTCGTTGCGCAATTTTTCAATGCGCGTTGGCACATTCCCGCGCAGGTCGTCTATTTCCAGGTCGGGCCGGTAAGCCAGTAACTGTGCCTTTCGCCGGTTGGATGAAGTGCCTACCGTAGCGCCGTACTTCAATGATATCTTTTGGCGCACGTCGACGCAATCCTTCAGGATCAGCATCAGTTCTGATGGGTCCTCGCGCTCTGATACGGCAGCAATGATGAGTCCGGGCGGGTTTTCGGTCGGCAGGTCCTTGTGCGAATGCACGGCAAGGTCGATACTGCCGGCCATCAATTCCTCTTCTAACTCCTTGGTGAAAAAGCCTTTACCCTCCAGCTTATCAAAGCTCAGGTTCAGGATACGGTCGCCCTGCGTTTTGATGATCTTCAGTTCGGCGTGAATATTAATTTCGGCAAGCCGGTCTTTCACAAAATTCGCCTGCCATAGGGCCAGGTCGCTGCCGCGTGTTCCGATGATAAGTGTTCTGTCCAAGTGACCTTGTATTACCCGGCAAAGTTAGCTTTTTAGAACCTTAGCAGATAATTTTTATCACAATGTGAAAAAGATATATGCCTTATCCCTTTTGAGCAAGTTATAACTACTTTAAGGTATAGACTTAAATACGCTAATCCTTTTATTTTGACATTATAAATCCCCCAAAAACATGAGCGGAATTATTGAAAAAAACAATAGGGTAAACGACCTTAGAACAAGCCTGCTGGTAATACTTATCGGCACTCCGCTGTTTACTTTCCTGCTGTTTGTCGCTATCGGCCTGGTCAGGGATATACTCCGCATTTTTATATAATAGCTTATACCTTATTTTAGGTATTAACCATCAAAGCGCTTCTGCCGTTTATCCGCTATAAACCGATGGCGGAAAAGATGGGAAAGCTGATAAGAAAACAAGGCCGGCACAATGACCTGGCCGCCAGCCTGCTGGTGTTTGTTACCGGCATGCCGCTGGGAATATTCCTGTTATACCTTACCACCGTTGCAGTAAAATTCTTATCGGTTCTGCTTAAGTAACCTTATCATGATCTCACGCCTTACCTTCAAAATAAAGAAAAAATATGCGTCTTACAGTCTGTGCGATTGTTTTGCCGTACTTGTGGTTGCCGCAGGACTACTATTGGCTGCGGACGATCTGTTTGTGATTTTGAAGCGGATGATTCTGAAACAGTAAATTCTTCAGGCTTAATCCCATATTAGCGGACGCCCAACGCCTATGGTCCTCAGGTAATCAAGCATTTGCCCGGTGTGAACCGCTTCGTGATAACCGATACGCAATAAGTAATCACCCAGCTTTCTTCTTTGTCCTTTCTCCGGGCGGATTATTTCTATACTATCCAGATCTTCTGCCGAGAATGACCCTATTGCCGCTAAAAATTTCCCCCTGTAAGGCAGAGCAAAATCGATCTCATCCTGCACGGTATTATAGGGTTTACCTTCCCATGGTGAAATGTAAGTTCCCAAATTTCCGCGGTTGCTAACGATAATATGATAAATATGCTCCGATTCAAGCACGTGCCGCACCATTTCGATGCAGCTCATCGCATCTTTATCCGGCCTCCAATCATAAATATCGGGTGTAACAGATGTCCAAAGTTTAAGACTTCGCCTCCTGATTTCATTAAAATTGAGAATAAGAATTTCGGAAGGAGACATGGTAATCAGGAATTGATCAGTATTTCTTTGGCCATGATCATGGGCACGCTGATATACTTCTTTTCCATGTAATTGATCACCTTTTCGAGCACCTCGCGCGAATGCTGGTCCATGTGCTGCACCTCATCGGCAAAAACGGTGTTGAGCGCAGTGTTGCGGATCTCCTTGATCCTTTCAGGCACTTCGCGCATAGCCACCTCGATACGGCGCTGTTTGAGCATCGGGATAAATTCCGCAATGTTTTGTTCGATGATCGCTTCGGCATGGCCCAACTCTTCGCAGCGTTCCTGCATGTTCTTTTTGGCAACTTCGTTCAGCGAGTGTACCTCGATATAATTGACCGGGTATTGCGACAGTACTTCGGAAGCCGTGTCGTTGGGTACAGCCAGGTCGACAATGGTTTTTTTGCCGGTCTCACCGTTCAGCAATGACTGGTAAAGTTCGGGCGTGATGATCGG
The DNA here is from genome assembly GCA_035546675.1 of Mucilaginibacter sp. Classification (GTDB taxonomy): domain Bacteria; phylum Bacteroidota; class Bacteroidia; order Sphingobacteriales; family Sphingobacteriaceae; genus Mucilaginibacter. The sequence goes on from DASZWG010000489.1 coordinate 2,647, forward strand.
CGTAACCGATGACGTACAGGTGATGATCACATCGAAACCTTTATCATATTGCTTCAGTTCCTTCAGCTCAAAAGCCTGGCCATCCAGGTCGGCGGCAAGCTGTTCGGCCTTTGAAAGTGTGCGGTTGAAGACGGAAAAGTTGGAGAATTTATGTTTTTGAAGGTATTTGGAGATGTTCCGGTTGGTTTCGCCCGCCCCGATGATGAGTACCCGGGCATTGGAGCATTGGTTCAGTTCTTTTAACTTTCGGTAGGCGAGAGAGACGACGGAGACAGGGTTTTTGGCGATCCTGGTGTTGGTGTAAACTTCCTTGGCAGTTTTGACCACCGTGCTCATCACCATTCGCAGGTAATCGCCCGTCAGACCTGCTTCCCTGCACATTTCGTACGCTTTTCGCATCTGCGCCAGTATTTCCTTCTCTCCTACGACCAAACTTTCCAGCGAGCACGAGGTGCGCAGCAGGTGATTCAGCGCTTCGTAATCCTCGTAAATGACACCGCCTTTCAGGAACAGGCTGGTATGATCGGCGCAAAGACCCAGATCAAGCGCTTTGATAAATTTTTCGGCAAATGCTTCGTCAACAATATGACCGGTGGTCAGGATAAATTCAACGCGATTGCAGGTGGCGAGATAGAAAAGTTCGGAGATATCGAACCTGGCTTTGATCCTTTGAAGCTTCT
>DASZWG010000490.1:0-4817 GCA_035546675.1 Mucilaginibacter sp.
CTACTTTGAACCCTTTGATGCCAAGATTTTTCAGCGTGATGTTGCTGCCGCTTTTGATGAAAATACACGTCCCGTTAAACTTGTCGGGTTCGGCGGGGTTATTTGTGCCGTTTATTACAGCATCATTGAAATCTACCGTAATATTGTTTCCTTCGATGATGATCGCTTTCGACAGCGAATCCGTTCCCAAAATGTGATAAATTTTCCTCTTGACTCTTACGGAATGTTTGATCACCGTACCCTGGTGCAAGGTTATCGTTTGACCAGATGCCGGTGAAGATAGCCCTGTTATAAAGCTGTATACAAGCAGAAAAAGAAGAATTCTTTTGAGATACATTTTTGGAAATTATAACAGGCAAAACTTTTATGCGTTTGGCTGTCCAATTTTTATCATTTCGTTCAATATTAGGTTGTATAATTTATAAATCAAAAATAAAATGGAACAAAGAATTAATGTTTTAGAAAAAGGACAAGGCGCGGTAAAAGCTTTGTTCGGTTTGGGGGCCTACCTGGCAAAATCGGGGATAGAACAACACCTTTTGGACCTGATCTCTTTCAGGATATCGCAGATCAATGGCTGTGCCTACTGCCTGGATATGCACTCGAAGGACCTGCGTGCCATGGGTGAAAGCGAACAGCGGCTTTATATGCTGGACGCCTGGCGCGAGGCCCCGTTATATACAGATCGCGAACGCGCAGCATTTGCCTGGGCCGAGGCTGTTAATGATCTGCACAATGGCCATGTTTCCGACGAGGTTTTCCGAATGGTAAGACAGCAATTTACCGAAGAGGAGATCGTTGATCTGACCATGGAAGTTATTGCGATCAATGCGTGGAACCGTATTAATATCGCCTTCCGTACGCCGGCCGGCGAGTACCAGGTAGGGCAATTTGCAGTTCATGCCTGAAATTTTTTCCGATCCGTGTCCAATTCATGCGTACCCGCTTGACATCAGGTTATAATTCATAAATTGATTAACTTTTAAACTTGAAAAAATGAACGAGTACGCATTAATTATGAGGCACGAGGATGGAACCAAAATAGCTTCGCCCGAACAAATGCAGATATGGATGAAGCAAACCATGGACTGGATCGGCGGCATAGCTGCGCAGAACAAGTTTGTGAGCGGAACAGGCCTGCCTTTTGCAGACGCCAAAGTGGTGCATGCCAATAAGATGGTTACCGACGGGCCATTTGGCGGGATCAAGGAGACGATCGGCGGATTTATTACAGTCAAAGCCGATTCGGCCAATGAAGCAGCCGAATTCGCAAAAGGCTGCCCGGTACTACAGGGTGAGGGCAATACTGTCGAGGTTCGCGTGATCTCAAAAAGGGACGAGGCAAAGTAAATTTAGAATCCAGCCAAAAGTCCCTGTAATTTTGCGGGGACTTTTTTGTTTCATGGAACAACAGGAATTAATACCGCATCTGTTCCGTTCGGAATACCGGAAGATCGTTTCGGTGCTCTGCCGTCGTTTTGGTTTTGAGGAAATAGAAACGGCCGAAGATATCGCAAGCGATACTTTTTCCATTGCGGCGCAAACCTGGGGATTAAGCGGTGCGCCTCAAAACCCCGCCGCCTGGCTTTACAGCGTTGCCAAAAACAAAGCCAAAAATCATTTGCAGCGTCATACGGTTTTTGAGCATAAAGTAACTCCGGAGATCAAAGCAAGCGTGTCAGAATCTGATGAATTTGAGATCGACCTGTCGCCGCAGAATATAACAGACAGCCAGTTGCAGATGATGTTTGCCATTTGTAACCCGCTTATCCCCGCTGAGGCGCAGGTTGGCCTGGCGCTGCGAATACTTTGCGGTTTTGGCATACAGGAAATAGCCGAAGCCTTCCTGACCAATAAGGAGACCATCAATAAAAGATTGTTCAGGGCCAAAGAAAAGCTGCGCAGTGAAAAAGTGAAAATAGGTTTTCCCGGGCCGCCGGAGATCGATGACAGGCTGGAAAATGTTTTGACGACCATTTATTTGCTTTTCAACGAAGGGTATTATTCCACCAGCCAGGATCAGGTGCTTAGAAAAGATCTTTGTTTTGAGGCCATGCGCCTGTGCGTCATGCTGATCGAAAACCCGGACACGGACAAGCCGCAGGTGAGCGCTTTGCTTGCCCTGATGTATTTTAATGCGTCAAGATTTAATGCCAGGATGGGGAAGAATGGGGAGATTGTTCTGTATGATGACCAGGACACGAGTTTGTGGGATGCGGAAATGATCGGTACGGGAGGATATTACCTGAACCGTTCGGCAAGCGGCGAAGTGCTTTCGAAATACCATCTTGAGGCTATGATCGCCTACTGGAGCACGCAAAAAGAAGACGCCAGCGAAAAATGGGAAAACATCCTGCAATTGTATAACCGGTACCTGCAGATCGAATACTCGCCCATCGCCGCATTAAACCGCACCTATGCCCTGGCGAAAGCAAACGGAAAAAAAGAAGCCATCATAGAAGCAGAGAAACTGAAACTGGATGACAATCAGTTCTACTTTGCGCTTTTAGGGGAGCTTTATGCCGGCGTTGATGATCTGAAAGCCGAACAGCACTATCGGAAGGCGCTTTCGCTGGCTAAAACAGAAGCCGATCGGCATATTCTGCTTAAAAAAATTGAGCGCATTTAAACATCATTCTTTTTGCGGATTTTTTTATTTTTGCAGCCCCAATGACCCGGAGAGATGTCAGAGTGGTCGAATGTGCCTGATTCGAAATCTGGTGTACTGTAACAGGTACCGGGGGTTAGAATCCCTCTCTCTCCGCATCTTATATTTCAAACAAAACCAAAAACGCTGTAAATTAATGCTTTACGGCGTTTTTCATTTGTGGACTACACTAAAATAAACCAAAAAATCGCATCCTTCCGGTGACCTGTTGGTGACCTGAAACGTTGGAAATCAACGAGTCACCGGAAAGCTTATAAGTTGCTGTTTATCACCATGTTCAATAGCTAAACATCTTTACGGCAGCCAGCTACGCACCGATTTACTCACCAACATTTTGATGCAGATAAATGCTACAGCCGGCAAACGACTATGTATTCAAACGTGACAGGTTTCGAAGCAACGCTTGCCTTACGGCATCTTTCATTATGTTTAAAAAAGGGCAAAAAGCAACCGGTGAGATTTTTTTAGATTTAGACCACTGCAATTGCTTGCAGGCAGAACTCGAATCTGCAGCTTCCGCCAGTCGGCGGACGTCATACCGAAGTATCACCAGTTTACGGCACCTTTTTAGGTTTAGGTATTTTAAAAGAAGAGCGACAGCCGGCAAACGACTATGTATTCAAACGTGACAGGTTTCGAAGTAACGCTTGCCTTACGGCATCTTCTTTATTTTTTAAGGGCGACATTCAATACGTGTAGCCAAAGGCTTTCTGCTCTAACCAAACTGAGCTACCCCTGATTGATCAGGGGGCCGGACTCGAACCGGCGACACGAAGTAGCACATATTTACGGCACCTTAATAGAATAACATTTTCTTACCCGATCCCCCTCCTCCTTTGGAGGAGGATGGGTGGAGGTAAAAGAAGGGTAATAAGCAATGAGTCACTTATGCACCGTGCTCTATCCGATTGAGCTATCCCGGATGTCGGAAGCAGGACTCGAACCTGCAACCCCGGCGGCCCCGAAGTAAGACTTATTTACGACACCTTCTTTTATGTTTTATAAAGAGCAACAGGCGAACGCGGGACGGGGGCTCGCTTGTGAGGACTCGAACCTCCAGCATAACTTGCGCCACACTGCCCACCCCCTTCATGAGCGAAGTAACCCGTTTCTACGGCATCCTTATATTTTAAAGGTTGTACGTTTGACGTAGTACGTAATACGTTTTTCGTGTTGTTTAACTTACAACGTAAAACGTCTCACGTACAACCTATCAGATAACTATTGTATTGATGGCATCCAGTGCCGAGCCTCCGTTTTCCAAAGCGGCTAACACATCGAAAACTTTATCGCTCCAGCCGGCTACCAGGTACACATCGTTTTCCAGCAATCGCAACGGAGCCTGGCCATAACCTGCCAGATCGAACAGGTACAGCTTTGCACGCGGCGCTACTTTTGCCTTGTAACGGCTCCAGTAGAACCCGATATGCTGCGTTCCGGTGGCTTTGCTGTCCCACAACTGGCAGTCGGTGAACAACATCACCTTGTCCATTTGCACTTTGCGTTCAAGCAGGTCCCTGATCACCAGGTAACCGTTGGTCGAGTAACCCACCTCGTTGGCGCGCTTGTACAATTCCTGCACACCTGCCAGCACATTGCTGCGCGGTACGGCGATGGTTTTCCAGCTATCGCCGAATATACCCACCTGTACGTTGTTGCAACGCGACTGCAGCAACATTGCCAGCATCAAACCGATGTCGTAGTTAGCGACCTTCGACTTGGCCGAAATACGCTGCGCCATCGAACCCGATACGTCGCAGGCCAGCAACACCCGGGTATCGTAACCGAAACCTTTGATGTTGGCCGCGCTTGCCTGCACCGCTTTTTCCAAAGCATCCAGCAATTCGCCGGTATAACCCTTGTTGCCGAATAGCATGGCGCCCAGCTTCTGGCCCAAAGTCTTAACGGGAGTTGCTGAGCCATCGGTTGCCACCTCGCGGTAAGCAGCCAGGTAACGGAACGGGAACTGTTTGGCTTTCGCCACCTGCTCCGCATCGGCCAGCGTCGCGCATACCTTTTGGAAATGCGCGTAGCTTACGCCTGCTTCCTGTATATTACGCAGGTTACGCAGCAGGGCCATGTAACCCAGCTTCCCGCTATCGATCAGCTCTTCCCACTTCGCGCGGAAGGCTGCTGCTTTGGCCTCTTC
>DASZWG010000491.1:0-3844 GCA_035546675.1 Mucilaginibacter sp.
TGTTGATATAGGAAACACCGCTGGCCAGTCCGTCACGATTGGTCAGCACCTCACGAGCCATAGCATTGACAACCAGGTCGACATTCCCCGTTTCTACAGCCGGCTTTACCAGCACCGAAGACGAAGAAAAATCCCCGTATATCTTACAACTTCTGCCGCACTGGGCGCAATAGAAACAGGCTTCGCGGGTATTATTTATCTTTTGGGTCAGGATAGATAAGCGTGAAGGTATAACCGGAATATTGATCTTTGCGTTTGATCGTTGGAGCATCAGCTCGTGCAACCGTGGCTTGGGCGGCGGCAGAAATATACCGTCCGGGTCGTTATACAAACCTTCATTGGTGCCAAAAACGCCAATCAGCTTGTCGATCTTATCATAGTAAGGCTTTACATCCTCATACCCTATCGGCCAGTCGTCACCCAGGCCGTCGTAGCTTTTTCTTTTAAAATCTAACGGGCCAAAACGGAGCGAGATACGGCCCCAGTGATTGGTACGGCCGCCGACCATCCTGGCCCGCCACCATTCCCAGTTGCTGCCCGGGGCCTGTGTATAAGGCTCCCCGTCTATCTCCCAGCCCCAGTAACAACCGTCAAAATCGCCGAAAGGCCTGAACTTGGTGCTTGCCCCCCTGCGTGGCGAATCCCACGGGTTTTTAAGCTGCGCTGAATTTTCGCGGGGGTCAAAATTAGGCCCCGCCTCAAGCAAACAAACTTTTAAGCCCGCATTCGCCAATACATAGGCAGCCATACCGCCCCCAGCCCCCGAGCCCACAATAACGGCATCATATTTTTTAGGTTGCTTTTTTATCTGGATATCGTCCATGAGATTAGATTTTGAGAATTTTTATAAAGGGTCACCAAGTGGCACGCACAAATCTACGTCTTGATTTGTTTTTTCAAAATCGCAGTGCGGTTTGAATTGTATATAATTTGTTACCAACCGGCAAAATATCGATCCTGGTCAGATCATGCTATTTCGTTTGATAAGATAAGCTTTCAGGATGGCATTGTAGCCATCGTGAATATTGGCATCGACCAGGTCGATATGATATTGTGCGCACTTCAGCTCCAGTTGATGACGATAATACTCCAGGTTGGTACGGTAAGCCTCACGTATCTTATTCGGGTGTACTTTTATCTCCTCGCCTGTCTCCATATCGATAAAATGGTGCGGTCGGCTGTCGAAATCAAAATCCAGTTCCCGGGGGCGGTCGTTCACATTAAAAATGATCACTTCGTGCTTATTGTATTTCAAATGCTGTATCGCCGCAAACAGGTCTTTCAGCTTTTCATCGCCCAGGTTACTTTCGAACATATCGCTGAAAACGATGATCATAGAGCGTTTATGCACCTCTTCGGCCACATGGTGCAATACCTGGGTTATGCTGGTGGCCGCATTCTTTTTAGGCTGAGCATACGCTCTTTCCAGCTCTGCATACAAATGGAAAAGGTGTGCTGAAGTCGACCTTGACTGGCTCATCCAGTCGATCTTATCCGAAAAAAGACAAAGCCCGAAGGCATCGCGCTGCTTTTTGAACAGGTACATCAGCGAAGCTACCGCATAGATCGAAAATTGCAGCTTGCTCAACCCTTTATCCGGAAAATTCATGGATGATGAGGTATCGAACAACAGGTATGAACGAAGATTGGTTTCCTCCTCAAATTGCTTGAGGAACAATTTATCCGTCCGGGCAAATAACTTCCAGTCGATATTTTTTACCGACTCACCGTTATTATACAACCTGTGTTCGGCAAATTCGACCGAAAAACCATGAAACGGGCTTTGATGCAGGCCGGTGATAAAACCCTCAACCACCTGCCGGGCCAATAGTTCCAGGCTGGCTAACTGGCGTATTCCCTGTTCCTCGCTTATTTTAGGCATCGTATGCTAATGTAAAATAAAAACTCGTCACACCGGAATATATTCTCCCTTTATCCCTCAACGGGTAAAAAAAAGCCGGCCGGAAAATTTTCCGGCCGGCTTCAATATTTTGAGTAAAGATACTTAGGCTAATTGCCTGTCCAGCTTGCCTGCCAGGATAGATTTTGGCACGGCGCCTATTTGCTTGTCAACGATCTCGCCCTTGTTGAAATACAGCAAAGCCGGAATGTTGCGGATGCCAAACTTCATCGAGATGCCGGGATTGTTATCTACGTTCACCTTGCCTACAACAGCCTTGCCGCTGTATTCTTTGGCTATCTCTTCAACTACGGGACCAACCATGCGACACGGACCGCACCATTCAGCCCAAAAGTCAACCAAAACCGGTTTATCTGATTTAAGAACCAACTCTTCAAAGTTTGCATCGGTTATTTCTAAAGCCATAACTTTTAAAATTTTAATTTTCCCTCCAAATATATACTATTCAAATTACTTGCCACAAATGCCGGACTGACATTCTGACAAAACTATTAACCTAAACCCTTAGCTTAACTTTCGGGTGACAATAAAAGTATGGGATTATCCTTTTGAACAGAAAAATAGTTATAAACAGCGAAGATCAAAAGCCGGTTTATTAACAATTCAGGGTTCTTTGCGCAACTCTGTTGCTTTAGTTTTAATATACATAATGATATCATAATCGCTCGATTTTTTTACCCAGTCAAAAGCCGGGTAGTACTTCTCCATAAATTTATTAAGCGAGTCACCTTTCAAACCGGTTGTCTCAGTCACTAATCCGCGGTTAAAGCGGGTAGCGATGTAGCTTCCCTGTTCGTCCATCAGGAGTTCTTTTTTTAACCTGTATTTCGGATCATTATTCCTGGTTAGCACGCTCAATACTTTAAGCAGATTGACGCTCACAAAAGCAAAGGGCACATCAGAAGGCGGCGGAGAAAAGACATCCTTTATTTTAGTCGGCTGATAATTGAAAATGTTGCTGTATTCTTTCCGTAGCTCAATCGAGTCTTTAATATGATTGCGTGCGGCTTTGATCACAACATCCTTCAGTGATATAGGCGCCTGCTTTATCCTGATGATCAGGTATCCCGGATCGGACACCCGCACCAGGTACATATATGCCCTGTAGCCGACAGCAGATATGCGTACCGTGTCCCCGCCGATACCTGATGTATGTATGGTAAATTCGCCATCGCTATTAGTGGAAGTATGATAGCCCGAAGCTGTAATAACGGTAGCAATGACTGGTTGGGCCGTGGAATCGTCCAATATCTTCCCGGCAATCACTTGTGCCTTTACCAGGGAAAAGGTGAATAACAGAATGATCGGAAAAAGGACTGTTTTTAATCGCACAGCCACTAAGATAATAATCCGGCAGACGACGACTTAGCCGTTTAACATTATTTAACGCTGGCAGCAACTGCTCATCAGTTCAGCACCGGCTGCACATGGGTTAAATTCTGTATCTCATCCAGCAGTTCATCGTTGGGATTGACTTTAAAGGTTTTGGATGGCAATTCGATCAGCAGAGAATCTTCCATATCCTTCACCATAAAGCGCAGGGTGCAATTTTTTACCGGGTATTTTTGATTGTTAGTTTCAACGATCTGCTCCAGCGAGTCCATCAAATTATTGCTGAGCGTATTCAGATCAAGGCAAACCGTCATGGATTTTGTGAGTTTATCCCTCACTTCTGTCAGCAGTCCCATTGCGCCGATACGCATATCCCAATTATCCTTTTGCCTGAATTTCTCCTCGATGTTCCCTTTGATCTGTAGAAAATACCCTTCTACCAGCAGGTTTCTGAATTTGATATAATCGTCACCGAACAGAGCAAACTCATAAGAGTCATTATAATCCTCCAGGATAAATGTACCAAACGGTTTCCCGGTCTTAGTCATTTTGTGCTGGACGCTCGATACCAGTCCGCCAACACACAGTTCG
>DASZWG010000492.1:0-4729 GCA_035546675.1 Mucilaginibacter sp.
TTGTATTTACCGGTAGCATCCAATACATAATTAGGGACCGTATCGACCGGTATATAAACCGCGGTGGTATTAAACTGGAATCTGTTTGAATATGCGGGATTAACTTTACCATGAGTCCTGGTACTCAGCATAATCGGGTACGCATCGATCCCCGCACGCATGAGCAAATGGTAAAGTATGAGGTTTATTTCCGCCGAATTGCCAATATGTTTTTCCCAGGCTTTTGATGTACCGTCGTCAGTCGCCCGGGCATAGAAACCATTCCATTTCATGGCATTTCGGACCGTATCAAAAATGTAGGCTATCTTTTGATCATTGTTTTTAAGCCCTTTGGCGTGATCAAGTATTCCTTCTTCTCCCTCCAGCTTTCTTCTGAACTGCCCACCGAAATTGTCAAAATTCACCTCGTCCTCACCTACTTTGTTCCAATTCTCTGAGAAAGTGTCCGAATATCCGGGTATGTTTACGCTGAGCAGTTGCGAAAACATGCACTGAAGATTATCATCGACCGAGGATATGTAAGGTTCTGCGGATATTGATGGGACATTGGCAAGGGCAATTGCTGTGATCTGGCCGTCTTTATCTATTTCCTGCTTTACAGTTGGCTGATGCACCCGCAAAAGATTCTTATAGTGTAAAAAATAAGGGATATCGGCATCTAATTCACTGTACCGGGTAGGAAGAGGCCCCTGGAAATACCAGTCGGGGAAAGCATCAGGTGATGCGCTTTCCATTACAAATTCATAATCCAATATTGAACCGGGTTTTACATCAGGAAAAGTGAAGGTCATGGCCGATAATTCCTGGTCAACATGCTGCGTAAACATTTGTTTCTTATCAACCTTTGTTACTGATAGGTTCCCGTTATCCGGATTAATCGTTTCAGCCTGCACCCTGTCGATCCATTGTAAATGCTGATCTGAATAATAAAGAATCCGAACATTGGCAGCATTTCCAACAGCGTTCTGAGCCTTGTCATTAAATATCTTGATCCTGATATGCCGGTCGATGGTTATATATGCGTTATTTCTTGAGATGGTGACATTGCCTTTGTCAAAAAGTACTTCGGCGTTGGCATCGGGTTCAAAATCGCATTGTTTCAGCGCAATTTCGGATGGGTCAACCTTACCGAAAGGTTCGATAGACGGGATGTCCTGTGTTTGCGCTTTGGCTATAACAGCCAGGGCACATAATAAGGCCAGGGTAAAAGTTTTGTTCATAAAATTGTATTAAGGTTATAGTTTTTAAATAATATACTTCTAAAATATCATAATTTTTTAAGGACTATTTGTTCATTAAGCATTTCATACATTTTTTTAAAAAATGCATGCAGATCAGGGTATTCCGATTTTAAAAACCGCGAGCGCTTTATATCCATCTCATAATGTAATGATATTGTTCTGTCCTGCATCTCGAGCAACCGCCGGAAACGCACACTCTTGTCGGCCATAACAATGTTGGCATCCTTGGGCAGCGATTCAATGGCATAGCCCGAAGGTATAGTGTATTTGCCAACAATAATATGGTCATCCGTGTAGCCAAAATCGATCGGGGAATTGCGCACTTCGCTCAAAAACGGATTGTTATGCAAAGGAGTAAATATATTAGGCGTAAAATAAATGTAATTGCCCGAATTATTCAGCTCGTAGGTAAAATCAAACTTTTGTTCCAGCGGTAAAGTGTCCACACCAATATTTTTCAGTTTAAGGTCTGATATTTTGATGCTGTTATCGTCACCCGCCAGGTACTGTTTAAATTTATCATCACTCTGCGTCTTATAAAGTTCAACACTGGCGGTCCGGTTATACTGAGAGCTGGTTATGTCGGCCGTACCCTTCATGGTAGCATCCGGGTTAATATCTGCATTCACGATGATCACTTCTTTAGCCGGCGCCCTGGTCTCAATATAAACCATTTCGTATTTATTGTTGTCTTTATCAAGGTACAAGCCATATGAGTTCAGAAAATCAAAAGGTATCTGGTTATAAGTATTATATTTATCGGTAGCATCCAGCACATAGTAATGTGTACTGTCTACCGGCACATAAGTCACCAAATCATTGATCTGGAAAATGTCCACAAAATTTGGCCGCAAAAGACCATTTTCGCGTGTACTGACCAGCATAGGGTAGGCTTTAACACCGCTTCTCCTGAGCAGGTGGTAAACTATGGCATTCACCTCGGCTGAGTTGCCGGTTCGCTTTTTCCATGCATTTTTTATTCCGTCTTTCGATCCCCAGTTCTGGAAGCCGTTCCACCCGATGGTGCTTTTCACGGCATTGAAAATATAGTTTATTTTTTCATCCTGCGATTGCAGCGCCAGGGCATTCCTGATCAGGGTGTCTTCGCCGCTCAACCGCTGATCCAACTGCTTAAAGTAGTCTTTTTCGTTAGCCAGTATTTCCCCCGTTTTAGCCCAGGTATCGTTCAACTGAATTGTTTTGCCGTTATAATCATCTACCGATGTAAGCAATAATGCCACACTCTGCCGTGCATCCCCAGCTGCCCTCATGTAAGATTCCTCTTTTAAGGATGGCAGGTTTTCGGCAACCCATAAGTGACCGCCGTCCGTCAGCGTATCTCTCGAAAATGGCTGATTCATCCATGTGAATGCTTTAAACCGCAACCGCTCATTAAACAAAGCATCAAATTCGCTGTAGCGGGTAGGTATATCGCTTTGAAAATACCATGCAGGAAAATTAGAAACCATATTCCGCATCAGTGTATAGCGGTATTCCACTACCGAGCCGGGTTTCACATCAGGAAAAGATAGAATAAGCGCATCCTTGTTTTTATCGGTATGTTCAAAATAAAACTGTTTGGGGTCAATTTTGGTAATAACGATCTTACCGTTCTCCAGGTTGATGGTTTGCGCTTCTACATTCAGGATATGATCGACCCCGTACATATTATCATATTCAACCCGCACATTCCCGTATTCTTTACCTTTTTCATTGAATATTTTTACCCTCCGGTGCCTTTCAAGTGTAAGTGTTCCATCCATGCTAAAGTACACCCTTGCCCTGTCAAAGAGCACTTCGGCATTGGCATCCTTTTCAAATTCGCATGAGGAGAGTTTAAGATCAGCGGTGTCTATATAACCAAAGCCCCTGACCTGGGCATGTGTGTCGATAAAAGCAAGCAATAAGGTTATTAAGGTCAATAGTTTCTTCACTATTCGGGGTTTAGCATTACCCGAATGTAATAAATAAAACACATTCAATAAAAAAATTTAATTCAAAATTTACTCTTTTTCTTATTGAAGCTAACCGTGAAGGTATGGCCTAAAAATCCGGCGTAGACGAGTCAAATCGGACCGGTATTTCTCATTACCCGGCTTTCGCATTTTTACAGACATAAAAAGCCTCCCGGGGGTGCAGGAGGCTTGATTTGACTATTTGCTCTTATTAAAAGAATTTGAACCCGACACTCAGAGCCCACAGGTGCTGCGTTTGCCCGAAGTTAGAGTTGATTTGACTTAAACCGCCCTGGTAACGCAGATCAGCGGTAACGAAGCCGATATCCACCCCGCCACCGGCCTGGAAGCCGAGCGTACTGTTATTATAATTACCAAAATCGTGAAACGCCGATTCGAAATTATCCGAGAAGCTTTCGTTCTTGTTTAGTATATAATTGTAGACAGGACCGACCATTAATCTGAAATTCAGATTTTTGGGACCAAACCGGTGACCTAACAGCAAAGGCACATTCAGATTGGTGAATTTGACATGCGCATTGTAGTCTGTACCATTTTGATTAGAATCAAAATCGCCGCCCGAGCTGCTCAGGTAAACTTCGGGCTGAAGATAAAAAGCTGAACCAATGCGTGCGAAAACCCCTGCCTGGTAGCCTGTTATGCTCGATTCGTTAAAATTATCGGCATTGATCTTTGAAAAATTTACCCCGCCTTTGATGCCGAGCGAGAATTGTGCCTTTGCGCTGATAGAAACCGTTATCAGTAACGCAGCACTTAAGAGATACTTTTTCATATTGGTCTTAATTTAGTTTTACAAACAGGTTAGATGTTAATTGATGAAAAGAGTTTAAACAATTCCTGCGCCAACTTTTCGGTTTAACGCAAAAGGAATTTTTCTATTTTTGCTGAAACTATTTTTTTGAGCAATGGCAGAGATCAGTATCAGCAGCAAGGATTGGGATCGGGTCAAGATCAAATTACAGCGGAAATATAACCACCTCACCGACGAACAACTCCAATATTCGGAAGGGCAGGAAGACAGCCTGATCAAAAAGATCATGGAGTTGGTGAACCGCGACCGGGCCTATGTTGTGTTCACGCTCAAAAAGGCGCTGGTCAATATCGACAGTAACCTCCTGTAAATTTTTTTGATCTTTTTGTAAAACTTTTCTGACTATCTGCGTATTAACGACCAAATACTTAATTTTATATTTTATTGTTAATATTGAAACTTGCGATCCGGGATAATCTCACGTCTCTGATCTGATCCGCAAACCCGGAAAATACATGAAAAGAAATATTAGGAAGTGGAGCCTGGGCGCCGCAATGGTCCTGCTGGCAATTGGTATATGGGGTTTTAACGACGATCTTTTCGAGATATCTAAAAACTTAGACGTTTTCGCGTCCGCCTATAAAGAGGTCAATATCAATTATGTCGACGACATCAATTCATCCCGGCTCATCAAAACCGGGCTGGATGCTATGCTCGACGACTTGGATCCTTATACCGAGTTTGTCCCCGAGTCGGAGATC
>DASZWG010000493.1:0-3487 GCA_035546675.1 Mucilaginibacter sp.
GTACTTTATCTGCTTTTTGTAGGGCCTCGAACAATATTTCGTTATCATGTACGCGCAGGTCGTTCCTGAACCAAACTAATATTGTTTTATCACTCATAACAGCATTAAACGGAAAAAGATGCCGCTCAGTTAACTCACAAATGTGCGAATATTTAAACTGAATGCATAATGAGGCCCGATTATTTGACACGGGCACAACATTCGGCCAACTTTCAGCAAGGTGTCAAATCTTTATTTCTCTTTTGTTTCGGCGGGTTTTTCTGTGCATATTACGCCTAAAATCAACCAAACTTATGTTCCTGAACAACACTTTTGTACATCACGTACACTTCTGGCTAAAAGATAAAAAAGACAAAGCCAAATTGATCGAGGGTCTTAAAACGCTCATGCCCATTGCACACATCCGCGATATGCACATCGGCGTGCCGGCTGCTACCAACCGCGATGTGATCGACCGCTCGTATGATGTTTCCCTGCTGCTATTATTTGATTCGCTTGATGCGGAAGAAGCCTATCAGCGCGATCCTACACATGTTATCTTTGCCGAACAATATGCCAAAACCTTGTGTTCGAAGGTAGTCGTGCAGGATAATGTGAATATTTAGTCCATATTTTGTCAATTTGGGCTGAACCGAAAAACACCTTATTCATTTTTTTGTTGCCATATCATGAAAGTGTTGCTCGCCGGTGTGAACAGCTATATCGGGAAACGCATGATCGGTTTCCTGGCCGAAAAAGGGCATCACGTGGTTTGTTTGGTACGTGATAAACAACTCTTTTGTAAGCAAAATGAGCTCTCCCGAAACGTCACCGTCATCAGCGGCGATCTGCTCCGTATGCAAACCGTCGAATCTTTTCCGCAGGACATTGACGCGGCTTATTACCTGATCAACACGCTTACGCAAACTTCCGAATTTGCAGGCCTCGAGGCCCTCTCTGCCCGGCACTTTATTGACCGGATCAATTCAACCGCATGCAGACAGATCATTACGCTTACAGGCATTCAGCATCATTCGTCCCCGAATATCCTGTCGAGACAGCATGTCGAAGATATACTTGGCAGCGGCCGTGCAGCGCTTACGGTTTTTCGCACTACAATGATCATTGGGGATGGCAGCATAGCCACCGAGCTGCTTAAAACCGTAACCGGGAAAACGCCCGTCATCGTAGCGCAAAGCTGGACCAAAGCCCGGGTGCAGCCTATTTGGGTGAACGATGTACTAAGCTACCTGGAAGCCTGCCTGCTGAATGAAAAGACTTATAACCGGAAATTCGATATCGGCGGACCGGAAGTGTTATCATTTAAACAGATGCTGCTGTACTATATTGCAGTGAATATCAAACAGAAACCCGGTATTATTGCTGTTCCGATGCTAACGTCGAAAATGTCATCCTACCTCCTGAATATACTGACGCCTGTAAGCTATACCATGGCTAAAGGCATTATTGAAACCCTGCAGGAGGATAACATTTGCCGCGACAACAGCATTGCGGCTATACTGCCCCGCGAGGGCACTAATTTTAAAAGATCACTGCGCCTGCTGCACGACGGCCCGGCGCCCATATTTAATTGATGATAGCCTATGCGCGAACCAAACTCCGCTATTTACAGACCCAGTATTCTCATAACCGGCGGCAGCGGTCTTGTCGGCACACTGCTGACTGATAAATTGCTGAGCCTGAACCATAAGGTAAATCACCTGAGCAGGAAGCCCGGCACCGGCGACGACGTAAAAACTTATTTATGGGACGTTGATAAAGGAGAGATCGACGAATCGTGTATCGATGGCGTGGAAATGATCGTCCACCTGGCCGGGGCAGGCATAGCGGATAAAAAGTGGACAGATGAGCGCAAAAGGGAAATCACGGAAAGCCGCTCCGAATCGATCCGGCTAATTTACGACGTGCTCAAAAAAACGCGGAATAAAGTAAATACGGTTATCTCAGCTTCAGCCATAGGTTATTACGGCGACCGGGGCGATGAGTTACTGACTGAAGACAGCAACCCGGGCGAAGGTTTTATGCCCCAATGCTGCATTGAATGGGAAAAAGCTGTTGACGAGGGAAAGCAGCTCGGGTTAAGGGTCGTAAAATTCCGTACCGGAGTATTGCTCGATAAAAACGACGGCGCACTGCCGCAAATGGCTAAACCCGTTAAACTGTTTGCCGGCGCTGCATTCGGGAGCGGCAAACAATGGGTACCGTGGATACACGGCAGGGATGTGGTGAGAATGTACATGCATGCTATCGAAAACATCAATGTTACCGGCGTTTATAACATGGTTGCGCCTGAACCTGTCACTAATAAGCAACTGATCCGGGCAGTCGCCAAACAGTTACACCGGCCACTGTGGCCCATAAAAGCGCCCGCGGCTTTTTTCAGGCTTTTATTGGGCGAAATGAGTACTTTGGTGCTGGGCAGCACCAGGGTGTCGGCGCAGAGGATCTTAGACGATGGTTTTATATTTCAATACCCGCACCTGGACGAAGCCCTGAACGACATCTATGGCTGAACAAACTGTGATCAACATCTTCTGGTTCCGGCGAGACCTTCGCCTGCACGATAATGCCGGGTTGTATCATGCGCTGAAAGCCGGTAAAACCGTATTGTGCTTGTTCATCTTCGACCGTGAAATACTGGATAAGCTGGAAGAAAAGGACGATGCCCGCGTTACCTTCATTCACCGGGCCATTGGGGAACTGGACCGGGATCTGCAAAAAAATGGCAGTTCGCTGCTGGTAAAATATGATAAGGCCTCTGATGCATGGGATACCATCATCCAGAAATACAAAATCGGCACTGTTTTTACCAACCACGACTATGAGCCTTATGCCCGGCAGCGGGATGAAGCCATCGCCAATAAACTAAAAGCAAAAGGCATTGGCTTTAAGGCCTATAAAGACCAGGTCATAGTCGACCGTGACGAAGTGGTAAAAGATAACGGCGGGCCCTATACGGTTTACACTCCTTATATGCGCCGCTGGTACCAGGCCCTGAATCCGTTTTATCTCAAGTCATACCCGGCAGAAAAATACCTGGACAACCTGTTTAAAACTAAGGCGAGTCCAGTGCCATCGCTTCAGTCTATGGGGTTTGAAGAAAATGGTCGTGGCTTTCCGGGTAAGCATTATGAGGGCATTATAAAAGATTATGCCGAAAAGCGTGACTATCCAGCTATTAACGGCACTTCGCATATCGGTGTGCACCTCAGGTTCGGTACGGTCAGTATACGCGAGCTGGCTTCGAAAGCGTTGGGTTACCCGGATAAGACCTGGCTGAATGAGCTGGTATGGCGCGAGTTCTACATGATGATCCTGTACCACTTCCCGCATACTACCGATCATGCCTTTAAGCCGGAATACGACCACATTAAATGGGTGAACGACGAGCAGCTTTTTAAAGCCTGGTGCGAGGGCCGGACCGGCTACCCGTTGGTAGATGCCGGTATGCGCGAGCTGAATGCGACAGGCTACATGCATAACCGTG
>DASZWG010000494.1:0-3389 GCA_035546675.1 Mucilaginibacter sp.
CACCATCACCATCCGCGTACCCGGGCCATAATTCGCCCCGATAAAACCCAGGTGTTTGATCATATCGATATTGGCGTAAAAGTTGACGTAAAAGAACCCGGCGCGCAGGTGTTTGATGGCCACACCTTCCAGCGCGTTCAACACCAGTTCGCCATCGTGCACGCCCGATATTTGTCCTGTACCGCCGTCGATATCCGCACCGATGCTGCTCAGGTTCACCACGCGGGTAATGCCGTTGGCGCGGATGGCTTCGGCATAGTTGCGGGCGCTGTCGCTAACGTATTTGCGGTAGTCGGTAGCGCCAAAGTTCGGCGGAACCATGGTATACACCACATCGGCCCCGGCAAAGGCGCGGGTTAAAAAGGCAGCGTCAGCAATGGAGCCGATGGCGGCCTTTGCACCCAGAGCCTCGATGTCTTTCACTTTGTTTTCGTCGCTGCTCACAACGGTCACCTGGTGACCGGCTGCTATCAATTGTTTGGTCAGTGGTTTGCTGATGTTTCCCAATGAGCCTGTTACTGTAATTTTCATGATATTTTTATTTTGTTTTTGTTGGGGACAAAGCTATATTTGTACTTACTTTTTTACAAGTACTTACCCTAAAGTATGTATCGATGACACAGGTAAAAGAAAGCTCGACCATACAGGAGAACAAAAAGTTCGCCCTGAACGAATGCCCCGTAACTTATGTGATGGAAAAGATAGGCGGTTACTGGAAACCCATTATTTTGTACCATTTGCTTTCGGGCAGCAAGCGCTACAGCGAGCTGCGCCGGGCCATACCTACCATAACCGAGAAGATGCTGATACAGCACCTGAAGCAGTTAGAGAACGATAATATCGTGGTGCGCGAGTCGAAGCCCGTGGTGCCACCGTATGTCACCTATAGTCTTACGCCGGCAGGAAAGGGTCTGCAGCCCATACTGAACGCCATGGCCGCCTGGGGTATCGAGGACAGCAAACGCAACGCCGGGAACATGTATGTTTCCAAAAGCATGGACGATTTTCCGGGAGTGTAGTTTCGGAAAAATTGAAAATAATCAATAGCTTTATATCATCGGGAATATCATGAACACCTGAACCGGTCATGCTCAAAACCAAACTATCGCTCCTGCTGCTGCTTGCTGCAAGCTGCGGCGCCTTCGGGCAGGCAACGTCAGCAGCCCGGCCAAATTCGGCGACCATGGTACAAATCATAAACCACAAGATCGACTCGGTCACGCAGGTTATTAAAATCACTTCAGATGCCGGAAATCTTATTCGCCTGTATATGATGCGGGGCATAGCCGAATCAGCGCTGAAACATACCGATGAAGCTGTGGGCGATTTTACCAAAGCGCTGTCACTGCATAAGCCGTCGAATATTTTCAGTGCAGAGATCTACCTGTATCGCGGCGATCTGTACGAACGTACCCGCAACTATCAAAAGTGTATTGATGATTACCGGGAGGCGTTAAAATTTTTTGGCAGCAACCCCTCAGTTGCGTCGCGGCTTTATACTTCGATAGGGTATTGCCAGTTGCAGCTTAAAAATTACGATGAGGCGGTAAAAGCAGATTCGATAGCCATGGTCAACAACCCGAACAGTCCCTTCCCCGAAGCAAATATGGGGTTTGCTTATTTGCATACCAGGAAGTACCAGCAGGCAGCAGATGCTTTTACTGCCGCCCTTTACCGGTACCATACCAGCAATAAAAAACTGCTGTCGGATATCGTGAGAGCCAGGGCCGACGCCGAACGAAAGCTCAAAAAGAACCTGGATGCGCTGAACGATTATTCGATGGCCATTAACCTGGACCCCGACAACAGGCTGGCCCACTGGAACAAAGCGGCCTGCTACAATCAGAACGGTGATTACCAGCTGGCCGACGAAGAGTATACCAAAGCGATAACCTACTATAAGGGCGACAGTCTGAACCTAGCACGTCTGTACGATGACCGTGCGGTAATGGAACTGGATGAAATGAAGTATGCTAAATCGTTGCAGGACGATTCGATAGCCATGCTGTACGATAGTAAATACAACGAAATTTACTGGCACCTGCCCCAGGCTTACGCGCAAAACGCCGACTTTGACAAGAGTGTAATAGCCTATAACCGGGCGCTTGATGTGTACCGGGACAATAAAAACGCCGTGGCCCTGATTTATGACGGTATAGCCGACGAGTATTATTTTCTGGGAAAATACGACAGCGTGATCAACGCCTGCAACCAGGCCATTGCTATTAACGGTCAGTTGTGGAGTTCGTACCTGAGCCGGGGCCGGGCTTACCTGAAAGAGGATAAGAAAGATCTTGCCATGGCCGATTTTAATAAAGTAGCTTCGGAGGATACCGCTAAAGGATCGTACGAGTATTCGTTTGCCTTGTTCTACATCGGCCAGCCGGATAAGGCCATCCAAACCATGCAATCGAACATCATCGCCACTACAAACCCGGCGCTCGTGGTGACCCATTATTATAACCTGGCCTGCCTGCTATCGCTGATGAACAAACCCGACGAAGCTGCCGCCTATCTTAAAAAATGCATAGACAAGGGCTATAACAAAAAATATGTACTCACCGACCCCGATCTGGAAAATCTGAGAAATTCGGCCCAATTCAAGGAAGCCATCGGGAATAATTAAAGGTAACGTACAACGTCAAACCTGGTACCAATCAGCCTTATGGTACAAAAGATCAATCCGCCATCCACAGCGTACCGTCGGTATAACGGATAGCGCGGACGGAGGCTTTGGCGTAGATGCCGTTTTCGGCATGTATATCCCAGGCGTAGCTGGCGGTTTTGCCGGCAGGAAGCAGTTTACGGGCCTTTCCGCCCGAACTGCCGAGTCGCTGTTTGTGCTTATTGAAAACCACCCAGGCTACATCAACTGCGGTTATTTTTTTGCGAGAAGTGTTTTTGAGCGTCACGATGATCCCCTTGCCGTGCCTGTCGGACACCACGAGGCACTCCTTCACCGTCACCGGGCAGGGTCCGCTCAGGTGCACGGTTTTGGCCGTAAGCTGTTTGGGCGGCGCTATGCTGTCGTTGATCCTTTGTGCACGTACAAGACTGTCCTTTGTTTTTTGCACCATCTGCCGGGCCAGTTCGGTGGCTTTCCGCTGGATGTCGATACTGTCGGCGCGCCGCTTCAGATCGGCATTAGGGCTGGGCTGGCTGCACGAAAAAACCAGGCATGCCAATGCCGTGAATATTGTGATCAAGGTCCTTTTCATTGCGTGCGAAAATAGGCAGCGCAAGGTTTTTCACAGGTTGGTAGTTATTAACATTTCAACGAGCTTAAAGCAGAAAGCCTAAAGTTGAAAGCGTTTGGGCACGGCGCCTTACTCCAAACCGTCAGCAGGACAGCTTCGGCCAAAACTCAAATAGAACATGCAGGGCTGTGC
>DASZWG010000495.1:0-7001 GCA_035546675.1 Mucilaginibacter sp.
ACATTTCGCCGAACTTATATTTTTCCCAAAGTTCATTCCCCATAGCATAAGGTATAGCCTGGTGACGAAGAATAACCACGGCGCTGCAGTCTTTTTCCGGAGTACCTGTGGCAGCATTGGTAAGCAAAAATATCTTGGGCCATGCAAAAGGCATCATACCGTTTGACTGCGGCACATCAAATATCATCCGGTGCTTGCCCTTTATCTGGTTGAACCATTCGTCGGCGTCTGAGAGGGCTGCCGGCGACGAAATACTCATGGCCGACGTTGCCAGGGGCGATGCAAGGATACCCGATCCCAGTACAGCCGCGCCGGTGGCGAATTGCTTCAGGAAAGTCCTGCGCTGACCTTCTTTGTTTTGATCGTTCGTTCTCATGATATCAAAATTTAATGCGACAAAATATTTGAGTATAAAGTTTGTTTAATCAGAAATTTATAAAGAGTCCCCTTCGATTAAACTTCCGCACATGTTCATTATCACTGATCCGAACCGGCAAAGCAGGCTATGACACGATCGTTAAGAACCCAATATAAAGCTATATATATTATTTGATTTTAACATACCTAATAAAATAAAGCCTCACCGGTCAATATCGGCCGAAGCTTTTAAACAAATTGTTCCTGCTTTTCTCAATCTCTTCGTGTATCAAATAGAAAAAACCTGCACGGAGTTGTTCCCCGCTCTGGCTCAGTAAGATGGATTTGCTCATGATATTCTTCAGGAAACTTTGGTGGTAGGATGTATGTTTTTCATCAGCGGTAGACATGTAATTGACGCTGTTATGAATCAAATAGCTCAAGGTTTGGCCCTCGATTGTCACCAGGATCGAATTATCACCAATGATAAAATCGTTCACATATAATTTGTACACAGCCGAGGATTGGCCTGGTTTTTCGCCAGGCATAAATTTCAGGCCGATCTCGGCTTGCGCCTGAATATGGTCCACCATGTCGTGCAGTTGCTGGTATATAATCTCTACATCTTCAGCCGATTTGAACATTCTCGCTGTTTTGTAATATTCTATTTGATACAGCGTGGTATGTACGTTGCTTACACACATGATCTCTGTGGCAGGCATTAAGCTATATTGCCTGGCTATCTGGATCCCCGTTTCGAGAAGCGATTTTTCAAATACCTCAAAATCAAATTGTTTCTGTGCAAATTGCGGGAACTGGAGCAGCGTCTTCATCCAGGCAAAATTTTTAAACGCCGCCAGTTGCGGATAAGCGTACCAGTAAAATACCACCAGATCTTTACAGAAATAGATCAGCTCACGGTTTTTAAAGCTGTTCAGGTAAACCAGGTCGGCGTGCAACTGTTTAAGAAACATATCGAAATCGAAATTGTCCGGCCGTATATGTCTTCCCGAAAAAACAGTAAAATCCGAAGCCTTGAGATTAAATACCTGGTCGAGAGATAACCTGAAATGTGCAGCCAGCTTGCTGATCTCTTCCAGCGAGATCAGTTTTTCGCCCCTGATACGGCGGTAAGCGCTATCATTACTGATATTGAGTACGAAAGCGATCTCATCAGCGAGGGAGATGTTTGAAGGGATCCGGGTCTTAATATAGCCGAAAAATGATTGCTGCAACTCGTTACTATCCATTCCAGAAAAATAACTCTAGTAATTATTACTTAATAAGCGTATTAATTTTTGCAGTTTACACTTAGGGGTACGAAAAACTTCTGTTATAAAAATAAAAAATAATATATAATAAATAAGGCCTCGCTGAAATAAGCAAAAAATGCGGAAAGGCATGACCATGTGATCAATAATCAATTATAGATCAGCTTTTTATGCACGTAGGTTTGGGTTATAAAAAACCAATAAAAAAAGTGTCATGAAAAGCTTCATCATTTCATTAGCTGTTGCAGTTTTGGCATCCCAAAGCCTCTCGGCTCAAAATACGGTATCCGATACCGTTAAAACCGACAGCCTGCATTTCAAAAATTCGTGGTACATCGAGTTCGGGGGCATAAGACCTCTCGGTGTTACCATCAACTATGAACGTTTTCTCGAAGGGCATCCCTGGGGGATCAGCGTGCATGCAGGAATAGGTGGGGGCATAATACCGGACATATTCACGAATGACCTTAATGTCTATGCTACCATTCCTATCGGAATTTCTTACAATATACCCGTTTCGGCAAATAAAAGGAGTATGATCGAGGTCGGCGGCACCTACACGTATGCGCCAGGTCTTGGCGAGGCCTTATGGGGTGTACATCAAAATAATAGTTTCCTCCAGGCAGTCGTCTCATGGCGGTATGAATCCCGTTCTCACACAACCCAATTCAGGGCGACGCTTTATCCAATTGTTGTGAATTTCAGTAACGGGCTTAATTCATTACGGCCTTCGCTTGGCTTTAGCATTGGTAAAAAATTCTGATCGCGATTACACACATTGGCCGTCAAGCCGCTAATAATCAGCCAGTATGATAATATTGTCACTGATAGGTTTGATGCGTTCAACGCCGTCCAGGAAACTTAGCCCAACAACAAAGGCAAAACCGGCTACTATACCCCCCATTTCGTGTATCAGTTCGCTGGCTGCGGTAACCGTGCCCCCGGTTGCCAGCAGGTCGTCATGGATCAGGATGTGTTGTCCCGGCTCGAAGGCATCGATGTGCATTTCGATTATAGCCGATCCATACTCCAGCTTATAAGCTTTCTGCCTGATGGTGTAAGGCAGCTTTCCGGCTTTGCGAATAGGAATAAAGGGCACCCCAAGTCTGCAAGCGAGTGAAAGACCAAACAGGAAACCCCTGCTTTCAACCCCGGCGATGACATCGATGCGGGTATCCTTCAGTTTAGCGACGAAAGCGTCCAGTATATTTTCGCAAAGAACCGGATCCTTCAGTATCGGCGTGATATCCTTAAAAACAATACCCGGTTTGGGGAAATCGGGTATATCGCGTATAGCAGATTTGATCTGATCTTCTATCATTTGAAAGTTATATAGGGTTTTATTTTTTGAATAGTGGCGGCGTCCATGATCGCGATATTTCCCAGGTCAGCCAGGGATTCGTAATCGCCATGTTGCTCATGGAACTGAACGATCGCGTTCATCTGCTTAAAACTGAGGTATGGAAAATACTTCAGGCTGTCAAAAGTAGCCGAATTGATGTGTATTTTCCGGATGTGCGACGCGTCAACGCTGACCTGCGCCTGCAACCCGGCATACGTTCCCGGATCGAGACCAAAGACTTCCATCAATTGTTCTTTCTTTATGAAACCGCCCAGCCTGTTGCGGTAGCTAATGATCCGGCGCGCAAAGGAAGGGCCTATGCCGTGCAGTTCTGTCAATCTTGCCGAATCGGCTGTATTTAACTCGATAATAACGCCGGGCGCCGCCTTTTTATAAAGTGCAGCAGTTCTGCCCTGTTGTCTCTGCGCCTGCTCGAGCAAGGCCACATCCCGGTTAAATTCTTTGACGTTTATTGTCGTATCTTTGCGGAACTGTTGAAAAACCCAGGGGGCTGCGAGTATAAGAAAGATCAGTATAACCAGAATTACCATTCCGTTCCATTCTTTTTTTGTTACAGACAGGTAATTCCTGATGCGTGATATCATTCTCTGAGTCATTCAACCGTAAATTAAAATAAAATTTAGCATATTTATTGAATAAACCCCTGCCTCCACAATAAGAATAGATGAAGATTATAACCACCGAAGAGTTTGCAAAGGCTACCAAGTTAGACAAGCTGAAAATGCCCGGCCTTGCAGCACTATTGATGGAACTGATGAAAATAAACCAGGTTAACAAACTGTTTGCACAGGCACAACCCAAGCAGGGGCCCGAATTTGTAGATGCGATACTGGAAGGCTGCGGCGTAGATGTAGAATTTGACGAAAGAGAGCTGAACAATATACCCAAAACGGGCAGCTTTATTGCTATTGCCAATCATCCCTATGGTGGCATCGAAGGAATGGTACTGCTCAAAGTACTCTGTATGGCCAGGCCCGATTCCAGGATCATGGCCAATTTCCTGCTCAAAAAAATACCTAACCTGGCCGATTACTTTGTTGCGGTAAACCCGTTCGAGAACATCGAGCACTCCTCCAGCATCAGCGGACTCAAAAACACGCTCGAGCTGCTGGGACAGGGAACGCCGATAGGGATTTTTCCAGCGGGCGAGGTATCGACCTTTAAGGTCGATCAGCAGCAGATCACTGACAGGATGTGGCACCCGGTGGTGGGTAAACTGATCGCGAAAGCAAAAGTGCCGGTGGTTCCCGTATATTTTCATGGTAACAATGGTTTGCTGTTCAACCTGCTTAGCCTGATACACCCGGCACTGCGTACGGCGAAGCTGCCTTCCGAGCTTTTTAACAAACACGGTCACACCATCCGATTGCGTATCGGCAAGCCGATCAATGTAGAGGAGATACCCGATTATCAAAACGCGGGCAAACTGCTCAATTTTCTCAGGGCTCGTACTTATGCTTTAGGTACGGGGCTCGACGAAGAAAAGCGGATATTCAGCCCGCGAAACCTTTTCAAAATAAAAAAAGAACCGGAAGCCATCGTACCGGCGACCGACCAGGGCATACTGGAAAAAGAAGTAGATTCGCTGCGCGAAAACTACCGGGTATGGGTAGAAAAGAACTACGAAGTGTTCATCGCGCCTACGGCTTCGATACCTAATATTATCCGTGAGATCGGCCGCCTGAGAGAAGTAACTTTCAGGGAAGTGGGCGAAGGAACGAACAAAAGCACCGACCTGGATGAATATGACATTTATTATCATCACCTGTTCATCTGGGACATCGAGGCAAAACTGATCGTAGGCGCATACCGTATCGGTCTGGGCGATGAGATATTTTACAGCATGGGCAAAAAAGGCTTCTATGTGGCCGAACTGTTCAAGATCAAAGAACAGTTTACGCCGGTTCTCAAAAGAAGTCTTGAACTGGGACGCTCGTTTATCCGGAAAGAATACCAGCAAAAGCCGCTGCCGCTGTTCCTGCTATGGAAAGGCATACTCAAATACCTGCTCGATAATCCGCGCTACCGTTACCTGATTGGTCCGGTCAGCATCAGCAATACTTTTTCCAAATTCTCCAAGTCGCTTATCGTCGACTACATCAACCGGAATCATTTCGACCTTGAAATGGCCCAGTATGTACGGCCAAGGAAGAAATTCAAAGTGGATTTCTCGCGTATCGACACCGAGATCCTGATGGCCGGTGAGAATAGTTTCAAAGGCCTGGACAACCTGATATCAGAGATCGAAAGCGGCCCGATGAAGGTGCCTGTGCTATTGCGCCAGTACATTGCGCTGAATGCCAAGATCATCTGTTTCAATATCGACCCTAAGTTTGCCGACTGCCTGGATGGTTTCCTGGTGCTCGACCTGCAAAAAGTGCCGCAGGATATACTGGATAAGCTGGGTAAGAATTTGTAACGTATAGAAATGACAAAGCGCCTTACGGCGCTCAGGTCATTATTTAATTAGCGTGATTTATTTCTTCTGCGAGCCCGAGTGCTTCAATATCTTGGCTTCTACATAAAAGATGATCTCCTCGGCCATATTTTTGGAGTGGTCGCCCACACGTTCCAGCTTGCGGATAGTGGAGAGCATATACAGGGCCTCGTTCACGATCCTCACATCCTTTTTTATCGCCTCGGCCATAGCAGCAGGCGCATTGTCGTTAATATCATCCAGCACGTCATCCCGTTTAAAGATACTGCGGGCCAGTACGGTATCTTCATTTTCAAATGCGATGCGCGTATCCATCAGGATATTCACAGCCTCGTCATACATACGCAGCAAGGAGGTGCTTTTCATGGCATCGGCGTCAAAATTGACAGTTGATTCAACCACGTACTTAGCTACGCCGGCTGCAATATCGCCTATGCGCTCCAGGTTGGTATTGATCTTCAGTGCTGCCAGCAGGAAACGCAGATCGATGGCGACCGGACAGTACAGGGCAAATATATTCTCGCAATCGCGGTCTATTTTTAGTTCGAAAGAATTCACCCTTTTTTCCTTGACCAATACCTCGCGCGCCAGGTCCTTATCAAAATTTACCATAGCTTCGCGAGCCTTGTTCATTTGTGATAAAACCAGGAGCCACATGTTGACCAGCTCTTTCTTGAGTGAAATGATTTCGGTTTCTATGGGTGTCATGTCTTTTAAAATTTTATATGATCAAAACTTAAATTCAAATCTTAATGAGAACTAAATTACCTTTTTAACTAAAGCGACCGGTAATATAATTCTGCGTCCTCTGGTCCTTCGGATTGGTGAACATCACCTTGGTATCGTCAAACTCAACGAGCTCGCCCAGGTAAAAGAAAGCCGTTCTGTCGCTTACACGTGCGGCCTGCTGCATATTGTGCGTTACAATGATCAGCGTGTAGTTCTCCTTCAATTCGTGAAAAAGATTTTCAACGCTTGAAGTCGATATCGGGTCGAGCGCCGAAGTGGGCTCATCGAACAGGATCACCTCAGGCTGCATGGCGATAGCACGGGCTATACAAAGGCGCTGCTGCTGGCCGCCCGAAAGGAACGTGCCTTTTTTGTGCAGCGAATCTTTTACCTCGTTCCACAAAGCGGCGCTGGTAAGCGATTTCTCAACGATCGCGTCCTTATCAGCTTTCGGCACCTTTACACCGTTCAGCAGGTATCCGGCTATCACATTCTCATAGATGCTTAAATTCGGGAACGGGTTTGGACGCTGAAATACCATACCGATCCTGGAACGCACGTAGATCACATTCATTTTATATACATCCTCGCCATCCAGTTTCATAACCCCCTCGGCCCTGGCATTGGGTATAAGCTCGTGCATACGGTTGATACAGCGCAAAAAAGTAGTTTTACCACATCCGGAAGGCCCCATCATCGCGACAACCTCATTTCTGTTTATTTTGATATTCACGTCTTTGATCGCGTGATTATCACCATAGTAGGCATTGATATGTTCTGCGCTTACAATTGTACGTTCCATTTTCTTGTGATAAGCTTTGTGACAATATTTAAAATTAATACT
>DASZWG010000496.1:0-5259 GCA_035546675.1 Mucilaginibacter sp.
CTTTGATCACCAATACCTTGTCCGATCTTTTCGGGCGAAATGCCTTTTCGCGGTAATCATCCACTACGGCTATCAATTGCGATATATCCGTTTCCACGTGCCAGTCGCGCGGCACGGCGATAGTCACTTCACCAAAAGCCTGTGAAATGTCGAGCACGGCTGTCCCGGTCAGGTCGGCGTCAGTAAAATCCAGTTCGGTGCTGCCAAACAGGTTGCTCACTTTGCCGCCTTTAAAATCTTTTGAAAGTACGGTCTTCTTGATCCCGCTGAACAGGGATGATGTGCGGATGTAGTCTTCAGAGTTCGGTATCACGGTCGATTCAAAATTCATAGTTCCAAATGTTATCACAGATCAAAACTAACTGTACCTGTTCCTCATTAAAAGTTAAAACTCGCAGGCTGACCAAAGTAATCGGTGAACGAAAGGAATATGTCGGTGAAAACTTCCCGAAGGTGCCGTTTATGCAGCCTCGCGATCAGTGATTTAGGCCGGATCGCTTGAGACCAATCATCAGTTTAGCAAATTAAAATATACCTTTAGCCCGCTAATCTAACCAATTATGTACCGCTATCTCCTTACATTACTGCTTGTCTGCGCGTTTGGCTGCAGCGCATTAGCGCAGCACCATGCGGCTGCCGAAAAGACTGAAAAAACTACGATCAAGCCCGTCGGCATCATCAAAAATATACCCGATTCGGTGCTGCTCGATATCGTTCAGCGGCAAACGTTCCGCTATTTCTGGAATTTCGCCCATCCGGTAAGCGGACTGGCAAGGGAGAGGGACAACACCGTAAAGGCGCAATACTACTGGGATTATATCAATGAAGCTGACGATGTCCCGAACTTCAGTAAAGGAACCTTCGGGCCTGAGGCCTGTGCCATTGGGGGTACGGGATTTGGCATCCTGTCGACTGTGGTGGCCGTTAACCGCGGATGGATCGGCCGTGATACGGCTTTAAAGCGTTTGGTAAAGATCGTCGATTTTTTGATCAAAGCGGATTGTTACCACGGCATTTATCCGCATTTTATGAACGGCGCAACGGGTAAAACCATTCCCTTCGGCCGGCTGGACGACGGCGCGGATATCGTGGAAACATCCTACCTTTTTATGGGTCTGCTCACAGCCCGGCAATATTTCAACCGGAATACGCCGCTCGAAACCTACTTTCGCAACCGGGTGAACGAAATGTGGCGCGATGCCGACTGGAACTGGCATACCAAAGGCGATAATAAACTGCTGTACTGGCACTGGAGCCCGAGAAACGATTTTGACATGAACTTCCCGGTTTACGGCTACGACGAAGCGCTGATCACCTACATCATTGCGGCGTCATCGTCGACCCACCCTATACCGCGCGAGGTATATGAGAATTGCTGGGTAAAAAGCGACGGCTGGAAGAATGGCAAATCCTATTACGGTTATACGCTGCCCTTGGGGAATTATGATAAAGGAGGTCCGTTGTTTTTTGAACAATACACTTATATGGGTATCAATCCCAACGGCTTAAAGGACGATCACGGCATCGACTATGCCGAGCAAACCCGGAATCATACACTCATTAACCGTGCATACTGTATTGCGAATCCTAAAAAATATAAAGGCTACGGCCCTGATTGCTGGGGCCTTACTGCGGGCGATAGCTACAAAGGTTATGTGGCGCATTGCCCCGAAGATGACCGCGGGGTGATACAGCCTACAGCAGCATTATCCTCATTCCCATATACACCGCAATATTCCATGCAGGCCCTGAAGCATTTTTATTACGGGTTGGGCAGTAAAATATGGGGTCCTTACGGTTTTGCCGACGGCTTCAGCGAATCTCATAACTGGTATGCCAAAACACACCTTGCCATTGACGAAGGACCTATTGTCGTGATGATCGAGAATTACCGTTCAGGACTAATCTGGAAGCTGTTCATGAACTGCCCTGAGATCAAAGAGGGGCTGAAAAGACTGGGATTTACCAGTAAGTACAATTAGATATTATTGTATAAAAGCCAGGGTAGAATTCTGGTATTCGGGTTTCTGCAGTTCCAGTTTCAGGTTTCTGAATATTTGTAAAGGGCCTTGTGCAGCGAACATATTTACTAACCAGGCAGGCAGATCGCCTCCCGGGTCTACATGAATGCTGTACATTACTTTTACCTGGCTTGAGCCGTCGGGTATGATGACCCATTTACCATCGGAATGATCGACCCGTACAACGCCTTTTTTCACAGGTACATAACCCGGTACGGCCGGTCCCTGTATGGTTACAATACCGGTCTGCGGGTCGCGGTTCACCGTCAGGTGGGCCACAAAATCCCGGTTGGCTGCCGGCCATGGCAGACTGATCTCGGAATAATAGTACAATTCGGAAGGGGATACCTGTTTTACCAGTACGCATGATTTGGTGTGATATACCCATTCGGGCGCATTCTTTACATCCATTATCACCGCAACTAACTGCGCGGGGGTTGCATCCAGTTCAGTCTCAACTTTGATGGCCTTGATCTTTGAACCAGGTACCAGGCTGGTGTAAATCTTAATACCTTCCTTTTCGGTCCCGAGTTTCCAGTGGTTCTGTGCTGAAGCTGCTCCTGCGCTTGCCAGGATAAGTATAAATGTCAGGAGAGCTTTAAATGCGGATGAAACTTGTAAAATTCTCTTCATAAAATTGCTTTATTTTGTCGAGCCTAAAGCAAATTAACATCAACACGCAGCACGGCCGTTTCATCCTAATGTCACAATTATTCAATCGATTGATTGACAGATATTTAATTTTTGACTTATTTGGTTTTTTGGTCAGAATATTGTCATGAAGAAGTTTAAAGCATTCCTGATATGGAGAGAGAATGGCTTGGCATACTTATCTTAATAGCCGTTAAGGAAATTATTTCTTCGCTTTTATTCGCTCACTTAACCGTAGCAGGTATGGTTTAGGCAGATCGGGTAATGGTACAGAGGTTTCAAATACCGTATTGGAAGCCTCAACATTATATAGATTCGGTGTAACCGGCTCTTTATCCGTAACCGGGATCCCGTCTTCCGCAAACCGTATCCGGTTGCTTTTAAAACTCTCAAACCTGCAATAGATCATCCGGACAGGCTGATGGAGAGCTTTTAATTGTGCCATCTGGTAATTGACGCGGGCAGTGCTGAAAACGTTGAATACTATGGCCATCATACCCCATGCCACGCTCATCACCAGCGACAGGTAAAGTATGCCTTTCAGTAAACGTACTCCCCTGAACGAAACGAATTCGGCGGCTAAAAGAACGATCAATGGGAACAGCCATAATTGCGGAACAAACCGTGCCCACCAGGGATCGGGAACTATAGCTATCGTAGCAAAAATGACCAGTATGGCCATTAAGGCGTATTTAATGATATTGTTCTTTCGAAAGCGTATCAACAATACCGTAAGGAGGATGAGAGTGACAAGCAGCACTCCGCTAAAAAAAGGTCCCATGCCAGAAAGCTTCAGCATTGTATCGCTTGCATTGTGTATATCGTCCATTGTGAAAGTGAAGGGTATTTTCGGTACCTGCCATGCCGAGCTTTTATCGGCGCTGTACCACCCGGTTCGGGATGTCAGTGAAAGAAAAAGCGTTTCGAAACGGTTGAGGTGGAGAAAAAGATGGGGCGTGAGTAATTTGATCTCGTCCCGGGTATCGTGCAGACCGTAAAATATATTCCGGTGCCTCAAATAATTGGTTACGTAAGGATGGTATCCGCAGCAAAGAACACCTGTCATAACAGAGATGGCGCCTGCTACCAGGGTCTTTTTAAATATTTCCTTTTTTTTGTAAATTATTAAAGTTAGAAGAAAGCCCGCAAGGCAAATTACCACATATACCAGGTTGGTGTATTTGAGTGTAACGGCGAGTGTTATTGCCGAAGCCAAAGCGAACAGGAAATAGCGGTTCACATCTATAAAAAGCATGCATGCAATTGCAAACAGGCATACTATGGAGCAGGCCACATTACCATCCACACAGAAACTGTTCAGTTGCACAAGGGTAATAGGATTAAAGGCGAATAGTGCTGCCAGCGCCCAGTTCTTAAAAGGGCCGGACGGATTGATCCGGGATAACGCGGAAACACACAGCATAAGGGTAGCCAGGAGCATAATCACATTGACGGCTTTTGCTGTTTCGATCCGGTTTGTTAGCCCGTAAATCGCCGCTTCTATTACCTCTGTCCCTTTGTCGAGGTTGTTAATATTCAAATATTTCAAGTTTACCCGCGGTGTTCCCGACTTTGCGGAAACAGGTATCGGTTTGATAAGGCCATTGCAAAACACCGGGAAATCATTCCCCCATATTTCATCTGCCGGGATGGGTAATTCCTGGTGCGCCGGGTTGTAGCCCTGTTTGAGTTGAATAACGGTTTCCATGTGGTACCACTGCCCGTCGAAGGAAACATCATAAAATTTGCCCGAAAGAAATATAGATCCGGCCACAAATGCAATAATAACAGCACTTGTTTTCAGGAATACCTGGTTTGAACTATTGGCGAAAAGATATTTAGCAGCAAAATAATTTACTGCCAGTGCCAACAGACAGGCCAATGGAAATTGCCATATCGAAATAGTGATACCCGATATAAATCCCAGGCTACAAAACAGTAAAGTAAAAGATAGTATATTAAGTAAACCGAGCGCAGTAATAAAATATATTTTGGATTTTAGCTTACTTGCATCGCTTGTACCCGGCATAGAAACTGTTTAAAAGTTAAGGATTCTCAAATTTAAAATAATCCCTCAATTTCTCAAGTGCCTGATAATTAAACTTATTTAGCGTGTGCTGCCTTCATGGCATAATCCATAGCCTGCTGAAAGGTGGTAACCCATATTTCCTTGCGGTGTTCTTTCAGGTATTGCAGCAATTCACGATGTGCCCCGGCTGAAGTAGTAATATAATCGCCGCCAATACCGTGGAACATAAAAATACCCATTCCCCCGCTTTGTTCCACGCGTTTTACAAAGTCGATCAGCTTACTGGCCGGGGTACTTTCGTCCAGGCCGTAAGAGGGAACCCGAAGCGGGTCGAGGTGTTTAAAATCGGTGATCACAGCATCCACATCGCCCCCGATACGCGCATATTTCACCAAGTAATATTTCCGCAGCGTATCGACATAATCCTTGCCGCCAACAGTGGTCTCGGCGCAGGGATAGGCAAAGGTGCGGTTAGTTTTACCGTCAACTGCGAACAGGAAGCGGTTCATCGCATCAATCTCGCTGATCATCTGGCCCGGCGTGTAGTGGTCGGAACTT
>DASZWG010000497.1:0-5898 GCA_035546675.1 Mucilaginibacter sp.
AACCCGTCAACACTGAATTTGCCGTTAAAATAGTCATTGTCAATGCAGAAATGCACCGAATCGACTTTAAGCGAGAGGCTGTCAGGGTTAAGGTGGGGTATTTTAGCGCTCATGTCCAGGTACAGGTCGCGCACGGGCGAAGGCGTATTATTGCTTGATATGGAACCGTTACGCGCCTTCATGCTGAAGGCAAAATCGGGATGAATATTTTTTGAGGCGATATACTTACCCGTAAGCGCCACCTGGATGGAGCCGTTGCCGTCTACCTGCATGTGCTCCACCCATTTGGTGTAATCGGGCGGCAGGGCCGTAAATATATCGCTCAGGTGCTGCTGGTTCGAAGTGAACCTGAAATCCATGTCGTAACCGTCGCTCAGGAAGCCGAACCTGCCCTTGAACTGCACCGGCAGGCTGTTGATCATCAGGTTATTCTTCTGGAAAACAAAAGCCAGCGATTTGGTATTAATGCGCGTCACCAAATCAGCATTGATGTGCTTATTAACGACATAAGGCTGGTTGTCATACGAAAAATCGGCTGCGCCGATCTCGGTGTGCGAAAGCAGGTCGAATATGTTCTTGCTGAAATCGCCGCTGCCCCTGTAGTTGAAGTTGCGCGCGTCGATATGCATGGGGATCGACAAGTCGTCGTAAACCAGGTGGCTTTTTTCGATCAGGATCTGTTCGATACCGAGCGAGGCCCCGGCCGTGTCCGTATTGGCCTGCTGCTTTTTGGCCTGCGATTTGTAGACGTTGTAATTGGCGTGACCCGTGCTGTCGACCTCGATATTGATAAACGCCTTGCTCAGGTATATTTTGCTGATCTGGATCTTGCTGCCCAGCAGCGATGTCAGGTCGATGGCGAAGGAGATGTCCTTGGCTGATACCAGCGTATCCTCGGTAAAAGGTTCGCTGCCTTTCAGCGAAAAATCCTCGAGCGTAAGGGTCAGTTCGGGGAAGCGCTTGAAGAAGGAAAGGCTGGTGCCCGAAAAATTCACCTTACCGTCGATCTTCTGATTCATCACCTGTTTGATCTTTTGGGTGATGGTTTTCGGAAAAAGTACCGGCAGCAGGAACATCAGCAGCAGGATGCTTCCCAGGGTTATGCCGGTGATCCTGAGGGTTTTGAACAGCAGTTTCTTGTAATGTATCTTCATAAAATAACAGGGGCGTACGGATATATGAAGATAAAAATAATTGAGAATGTGTACAGGGTATTTCAGAATTTTAAGGCTCGACCGCGTTTCCGCACACGATGCATTCACGCTCAGGTGTCTTCCCGCCACTTTTTGGCAGTAACCATCCGGTTACCAGGTAGTTATTCAATACACTATAGGCCGTTTTTTGAAGCACTTATTCATTTTATGGGAAAATGCCTGTTAAGTAATTGCAAGACAGCAAGTTACTATGCAGCAGACGTTTACACAAAATAGCGCTTGTTTTTACCCCAAAATCACGAAAATGACGCTTTCCGATCACTTTTCGCCACTTTTAAAGAGATTGCGGCAAGTTCTACGCTGCCAAAACCGGCTTAGTGTAGCGGAATTCTTGATGGATTTTTCGGTACAGCGTTCCGGTTTGAGACACTAAGTACCAAAGCCGCCTGATCTCTGATTAATTAACCTCAGAACCTAAAACAAACTATACTGCACCTGCCCCTTTTCCACATGTGTTTTTACCTGAATTTCTGGGGATATGTGCGAACCGTCGATATAATAAACCTGCGTTTCGGCATGCCGCGAGGCCACGATGATCTCCGTGTCGCCTGCATACGCTTTGAACAGCTCGTAAACCAGTTCGGGTTTGTTATTATCCTGTGAAAGGTGCGACAGGAACAGGTGGCTCATGAATGCCGGCCGGTGCGCAAGGAAAACGTCGAGCGCCTGGCGGTTAGAGAGGTGACCCAGTCCGCCGCTGATGCGCCTTTTCAGGTGACGCGGATAGCGCCCTTTTTCGAGCATTTCCTCATCGTAATTGGTTTCGAGGAAAGCGGCATGGCATTTCGAGAAATGGCTGATAACGTGATCGCAGGCTGCGCCGATATCGGTAAAAACACCGACGGTCACCTCCCCGCATACAACGTTGAAACTGTGCGCATGCGCAGCATCGTGAAATTTTGGGAATGCCGAAACCTTAATATTACCGATTTGCACCGGTTCGTACGCTTTGAACGAAACGACCAGGTGAGGTTCAAGCTGCAGGCCGCTGCTTTGCAGCGTAGCCGGGGTGATGTAAACCGGCAATTGGTATTTGCGCGACAGGACGGTGATGCCGTTGATATGATCGCTGTGCTCGTGCGATACGAAAATGGCGCGGACCTTTTGCATAGACAGGCCCAGCCGTTTCATGCGCCGTTCCGTCTCGCGGCACGATATGCCCGCATCCACCAGCACGGCTTCGTGCTCGTTGCCGAGATAATAGCAGTTGCCGTTGCTGCCCGAATTGATTGATGCGACGAATAGCGACATGGTAATCGCAAATTAACCGATTTAGCCGGAATTTTCTGAACAATTTATCAACCAGCCATGAAAGACTATATCCTTGTAAAAATGAGGAGTTTATGTAAAAATAATTCAAACAGTTTCGTTAAATGACTGTTTTATTTCATTGAGATTAAATTTATTTCATGAATTTAAATTCCAAAAGATATGAAAAAGCTGATCATGCTGGCCTCTGCTGCTCTTTTAGTATGCACGGGGGCCTTTGCGGCAAAACCTGCTAAAGCGCCAAAGCACAACAAAATGTATATGCACGAGCAGGTAAGCCTCATTCCCTTGCACCAGGAGCCTGGCTTTGCTGTGATGGTAGACAAAGAACTGGCAGGAAAAACCACGGTAATTATAGATGACAATGATGGGAACACCGTGTTTAAAGATATGCTTACCAAAGGCACAAGGGCAGAAAAAAAGTACAATTTGTCTAAGCTCGCCGCCGGGAATTATACGGTAGAAGTTTTTTCGAAGGGACATGATGTAAAGACCCGGTTTTATGTTTACAACAAAAGCCGCGGCAAAGTGATATTCCTGGTTTAGGGGCTGACCGGATTGAAGGGAGGAATAGGCATCATCCTGTCATCGGGATGATGCTTTTTTTTGTCAAAACTCAGGCAATTTTCGCATGGTAGCGGTAGTATCCCCGACGAACACCTTATTTCGCTCTACCATTGCGCGTATTTGATCTATGAACGCATTATTTGGCTAAATATGAGCTACTTATAGGTCATGATCGGTTCAAAAACGGTGTTGGTCTATACCTTTCGGGCGGTGGTCTAATACATTTTTTTAGCTGTAAAAGTTGTTGTTGCTTTGGACATTGAAATAAAAAAGCACATTAGGTTTACAATAAAAAATAAAGTATCATGAAAAAGTCAATCGCACTCGCAGCACTGTTACTCGGATTAGGCACCAGTGTTTTCGCATTCCCCAAAAAGCCCGGAGCTGAAAAAGCAGAAGCCCCGGTAAGCTTCAGCTCACTTGAAAAAGATAATGGTTTTGGCGTAAAAGTTGGCGCCGAAAAATCGGTGATGATCGTTTACGACAGCAACAATAATGTCATTTTCAAAGACCTGATCACCAAAGGCCTGCCCACGGAAAAAGGTTATGTAATTACCGGCCTCGAAAACGGCGACTATACCGTAGAAGTTGCATCCGGCAAAAGCGCCGTAAAAAAGCAGCTGCACGTATACAACGACGGGATGCAGAAATCCTACATTTTCATCCAGTAAATTTCACAGTACGTTATATAGGTTTGCAATTGGGCGTCATCCTTAACCGGGTGGCGCTTTTTTGTTTACGGCGATTTCCGGCATCAGATAATTTGCCGCCAAAGGAGCGTCACCGCCCATCTTGGTGATAACACCAGCAACGGCATTTGAGGATTGCTGGATTGCAATATCTAAATTTAATCTGGTTCAGTCTCGCTTGCAATAACCAAAACAGTGCGCCTGGTATAAGAAATGATTAATATACCAATAGCTATGTCGGTTAGATTAAAAATGTAAGATTCCACAGGGAATGAACTAATGTTATCAATCAAGTTATTGGGAATATCCATAATCGATCCGATAATATCCAACCCTGAACCAATTAACAAAGCTATGCTTGCCCAAACTAAAATCCCGATTCTCGCATATTGATTCTTCGAAAATATTAAAGTGAGCAATGTCAGTTGAAGGGCAATAGGAAGCAAGACAAAAACATTCAGCATCTTTATAAAGATATAAATATTATAGATCAATAGAGCAGTTATAAAACCGATCAGAAGATAGTAGAATAAACGGTTTTTAAATACGGTTTGCTTTTTCATTCGAAGGTTAGGTTATGAACGTGATTTATACTTTATTATAGCCCGCTCACTAGCTCGGTTCAACAATTGACAATTTTATTTCTTCATCTCCTCCTGTATCGCGCGGTAAAACTCCTCGATGTGGCGGGTGCCGATGATGTAAACAAGCCCGTCGCGGTCGGTCAGGTGAATAGCATCCTTGCCGGAGGTGAAAAAACGGATGGTACCCTTTTTGTGCAGGTTGTAAACCGGGTTGTTGAAATAGTAGCGGCTATAGATGCCCTTTTCTACTTTGGTGATGCTGTTCAGGTCGATCTTCACTAAGCGCGTGGTCCAGAGCCCGTCGATCAGTACGCTTTTGTTGATCACCCGGGTGCGGAAATGCAGAAAAAATCCCATCACAATGGAAATAAAGATGATACCCAGGCCGGCTACGGCAAGGATATCGGCCTTTTCGTTCACATCGGTAAAAAAGTTGAAGGCATAAGCCGAAAAACAAAACATGGCCAGCACCAGCCTGATGGTGACCGGCACCCATTCGCGGCCCAGGTATTGCTTTTCGACAAAGACAGGTTTTTCGCTGCTCATAATTTATCCAGTTCGAAGATAGTAACTTTTTTAGTCTTCGCGCTCACTTTATACCGCTCATCGGGCCGCAGGCCGCCAACCCAGATGATATCGCCGTTACCGTTCACCAGCAGGGGCACATTCATTTTTTCGTGCAAAGGTATCTTTTGCCCGATAAAAAAATCGCTCAGCTTTTTTTTGCCCTTCATGCCCAGCGGGAAAAAATGATCGCTTTGTTCCCAGGCGCGTAACGCCAGCGGATAGATCAGCTTATCCGCATCGGCCGAAAAGCTCAACGGGTTATCTTTAACGATCAGCGGCGAATCGTCGTGCAGCACATGCAGCAGGTAATTGCCGTAATGCGCTTCGTGGTCGCCGGACTGTATGAATACCTTTTCGGTAATTCCTTCTTGTTTTTTCGACAGGATCAGTTCCTTCCGGTCGAGCACCAGGGTGTAACCGGCCGACTCAAAAATCCGCCCGGGATGTTTATCCAGGGCCGCAATTATGTCACTGGTGGTCGCTTCGTTAAAGCCGTAATCCTGCAGTAAAGCATACAAAAGGAATTGCTGCGGCCTGAGCATTTTTACCGCACCGGTGGCGATATGAATATGATCGCCGCGGTGCTCCAAAAGGCTGTTTCGCAATTCGTCCAGCTTATCTTGCAGCACCGTCTCCATGTTGCGGAAATATTGCAGGTTATGCTCAAAGGTGTCTTCCAGCGCCGGGTTCAGCTCCTTGAGCTTCGGTATTACCTCCAGCCTGATCTTGTTACGGGCGTATTTGGCGGATGCGTTCGAACTGTCCTCGCGATAGGCCAGTTTGTTCGACTGGACGATCTCCTGTATCTCATCCCGGCCCATAAATAACAAGGGCCTTACCAGCCGGCCGTTTTTCGGCAGTATGCCGTGCATACCCGCAATGCCGGTACCCCGGGTCAGGTTGAGCAATATTGTTTCTATGGCGTCGTTTTGATGATGCGCCAGCGCGATCGCCCCGTAGCCTGACTGCTGACTGATCTGATCAAACCACTGATACCGCAGCTCGCGG
>DASZWG010000498.1:0-3185 GCA_035546675.1 Mucilaginibacter sp.
TTTTCTCGCGCAGCGCCGAGAAAAAAAGCTGCCGCACCACCAGGCTGTCGTCCGATGTCAATGGTTTGCCCACTACTATTACAACGTGGTGACCGGTGTCGGGTTTATCGCTTTGCGCGAAAACATACCCGGGCAACAGCAAAAGCGCCCAAATTATCAGCCTGTTACAC
The DNA here is from genome assembly GCA_035546675.1 of Mucilaginibacter sp. Taxonomy (GTDB): domain Bacteria; phylum Bacteroidota; class Bacteroidia; order Sphingobacteriales; family Sphingobacteriaceae; genus Mucilaginibacter. The sequence goes on from DASZWG010000498.1 coordinate 171, forward strand.
TTCATTATCCTACTCCTGTATGACCATAACCGCCCGCACCCCGCGATGTTTCATTTAATATCTCAACCTCCTGCCACTCCACTTTTTCGTGCCGGGCAACGATCATCTGTGCTATCCTGTCGGCTGGTTTTACCTCAAAAGCCTCATTCGACAGGTTGATTAACAGCACTTTGATCTCTCCGCGGTAATCTGCGTCTATCGTTCCGGGCGCATTCACAATACTGATGCCGTGTTTGAAAGCCAGGCCGCTGCGCGGGCGTATCTGCGCCTCAAACCCCTCAGGCAATTCGATGTGCAGCCCGGTAGGTATTAATTTACGTTCGAGCGGCTGTAAGGTTACAGGTTCCTGCAGATCGGCCCGCAGGTCCATCCCCGCCGAATGTATAGTCTCGTAGGCAGGAAGGCTGTTCCCGGAATTATTAATTATCCTGATGATCATCTGCTCAATATAGCTTTTAAATCCCTGCGCTCAAAATACCACGCCGCAAGCGCATACAGCAGCAGTAAAGCGTCCCCTGCAAAGATATTGCGCTTAAAAATATAGAACGATAAGAAAACGATGAAAATGGCCGAAATGATATAGGCCAGGTTCTTTTTAAGGTTATAGGGTATGGGGTAATTTTTTTGCCCCCAGACGTAGGACAGTACCATCATTACCGTATAGGCGATAAGCGATGTCCAGGCCGAGGCCATGTAGCTGAACCGCGGGATGAACAGCACATTCAATATGATCGTCACGATTGCGCCAATACCAGAAATGTAGAGTCCGTATTTGGTTTGATCGGATAGTTTGTACCATACCGACAAATTCATGTATATGCCTAAGCTTACATATCCGAATACCAATGGCGGTATAACAGGCAGGCCAGTCCAGTAAAGAGCAGTCTGTTTGGCGTCAGATCCCCTGATAAAATACTTCAGTATTTCAATATTGGTTATCAGTGCGATAAATATGAGGCAAACGGTGATCACGAAATAATTCATGATACGGGCATAAGTCTGCCCGGAATTCTTATTCTTGGCATGACTGAAGAAAAATGGCTCGGCGCCTAACCGGAAAGCATTTACAAAAATGCTGAGGAACACCGATATCTTACAGCATGCGCCATAAATACCTACGTCCTGCAGGCTGTTGGCCCGTAATAGTTTGCCCAGGAGTATTTTATCCATGTTCTCATTAACGAGGTACGACAGGTTTGCTATCAATATCGGCCAACTGTATTGATACATCGAAAGCAGCATCCGGATATCGAAGTCAAAACGGATCTTTGATAATTCAGGCAGCAGCAGCAATAGGGTGACGACGCTTGACAGCAATTCTGATACAAAAACATAACCGACCCACCCTTTTACATACCAATGCGCTATCCAGCCCGAACCCGTATAATTATGCTTTAACCAAAACGGAATCACATAAATAAATGTCAGGTTGAAGGCAACAAAAATAAGTACGCTGGCCAGCTTTATAGCGCCGTAACGGCCCGGTCTGCCATCGGCACGGATCTTAACAAAAGGTATGGCGCACCAGGCATCGACAATAACTATAGCAAGAAAAAGGTATACGTATGTGATGAAATCAGTGTATTTAGTGCCGGTCGCAGCATGAATATGGATGCCTTTGGATGCCATCTTTCCGGCATGGCTCACATCGATAAAATTGGCGATATGCCCGATAAAGGGCAGCGTCAGCAGCAGAAACAGAACGGTTATTGTAAATACCGATGCAAAGGCATTGTTGTAAACGCGCTGTTTGTCTTCCTCATGTTTATTCAGGTACCGGAAAAAGGTGGTTTCCATGCCAAAAGTCAGCAGGGCATTGGTCATGGAAACATAACTGTACATGGTAGTTATGACGCCATAAGCCCCGGTGGCATAAGCCCTGGTATAGATGGGAGTAAGGAAAAAAGTAAGCACCCGGCTGGCGATGGTGCTTACCCCATAAACAGCCGTTTGTCCTGCGAATTTTTTAGCGGTCGACAATGATGAAGAATATTTTTATTTCGAATTTTTGAATGCCGGACAAAATATTATTCCGAAATCCATTAGCTGCTTTTTCTTGAAACCTCAAAATTACGATAGTTTTTCAATTCGCCTTCATGGCTTTCCACAGAAATTACCCTGGCGTGTTCAGGCCCTTCTTTGCACCAGTCGATAAACATTTCGAGCAATAGCGAATCCGCTTCGGCTTCGATAAATACGTCGCCGTCGGGCATGTTTTTTACCAAGCCCTTTACCCCCAGCTGATCGGCCACCGCCTTGGTTGAGGCACGGTAAAAAACACCCTGTACTTTACCTTTAACGGTAATATCCAAATGCTTTCTCATGAAAGATTTTTGAATGCTAAAACACAGTAAAGTTAGCTTATTGCATTAAAATGTCCTTGCTTTTAGCTTGCGAGACTTAGTTTATACCAGCCTCCGCACTTTGGTAGCGGGTGTCAGGTCAAAACCATCAAGACCGGTCAGCAGGTTAAGCCCCGGCTTCTTACCAGGTTCCAGTGTGCCTATTTCATCATCCACGCCCAAAAATTTTGCACCGTTTATGGTGGCCCATTCCATCAAAGTTTTTGTGCCGATGGACGGGAAATTCTGCTGGATGGTGCGCATTTCGTTCAGAATGCAAAGTTTAGTGTTCGATGCCAGGCTGTCCGTGCCCAGCATAATATTAAAGCCCTGGTCGATAAATAATTCTACCTTGGGCAATTTGTCCTCGATATATTGATTGGCGCCGGGGCAAAAACAGAAGTGTATCTTACGGTCGAAACGCTTGATAAAATAAATATCCTTCAGGTTGGTGCAGGTATTATGAACCAGCAATATATCCTGTTTGTTCGTCAGGAGAGGCAGCACCGATTGCAGTGAATTCCTGGCCTGCGATTTAAAATAACCGATATCGATGCCGAAATGAGCATACAGATCAAGGAAACCGCCCAGGCGGTAACGGAAGAACTTATTTTCGTCCTCGCTTTCCTGGTTGTGTATGCTGATCAGGTTTTTGCCTGTTTCACAGTACTTT
>DASZWG010000499.1:0-5139 GCA_035546675.1 Mucilaginibacter sp.
AAGGATGCTATTTAAAGAGCATCCTTTTTTGCTTAGTATATTTCAGGCTTTATTTCGCCTTATATTGTTTAGGTTTTTTTACGCTGAAATGCGGTTTCCCTGACGGGTATATTTCAGGTGCACCAACCAGTGTCATTGCACAACGGAAACCGATTTCGGCACTCGATTCCCCTTCGTCAATAAAACGGCGGGTTGTCGGGTTGAGCCAATAAGCCATATCGTTCCATGAACCGCCTTTGTACACTTTTGAACGGTCGTTAACCAATGTAGTTGTACCGTACAGGGCCGAGTTCACAGTATCTCCTGAACCTCTGAAGTCTGGGTTATAAGGCTTACCTGCAAGTGGATTGTTCTGTTCAGCCGTGGCATTATTTACGCCCTTGTTACCCTGTTGCGTTTGTCCTTCCGATGCCAGCAATTCAGCATAGGTCATTTTCCTGGCTGATTTTGCAGGATCGAGTATAGGCTTACCATATTTATCTTTCGCATATAATCCTTTTTGAGGATCGGCAAGGCGTTTGTCTTTGTACACGTTACCGCGGAAAGGATTGAAATCGTCAAATTCCTGGAAAGAGGTTTGGCGATAAGTATCCTGTACCCATTCGTTTACGTTACCGGCCATGTTATACAAGCCGAAATCATTTGGCGGATATGAGCGAACAGGTGCAGTAATATCCGCCTTGTCATTAAGGTAACCCCCAACACCGGTATTATCACCTTCCCCGCGCTTAAAGTTAGCCATGATCAGGCCGCGGGTTTTACGCTTGGCTGAACGAACGCCCATGCCATTCCAGGGGTAAATCTTACCGTTGTCAATATTTTCAAATTCGGTATTGCCAATTAATGCCAGTGCTGCGTATTCCCATTCGGCCTCGGATGGCAGGCGATAAGCTTGCTTTAAGATGCCATCTTCTATACGAACGGGCCTTACCGGTCTGCTCGATTTGCTATTTGTGCCGCCCGCGGGTTTTGCATTCGGGCTGATGTCAGTCATCATTTTTTTACCATCGATGCCGGCGCCCCTGTATTGGCCATTGAGATAAATATCCGTATTAAAAGGATCTTTATCGGCCGGTGCCGGAGCAGTTTTCCCGCCTTTTTTACCATGACCGGCCATATCCTGCCAGGCCACCAATCTGCCCGTTTCACGAAGAATATTTTCGTTTACACGGTCAGTCCTCCAGCTACAGTAATCCTGCGCCTGGTCCCAGCTAACACCGACCACAGGATAATCCTGGAAAGCGGGGTGACGGAGATAGTTATCAACATAAGGTTCGTTGTATGACAGAGGACTGCGCCATACTAAGGTATCGGGCAGGGCATTATAATATAGTTCATGATCGTTAGGGAAGGTAACACTTATCCAGTGCAGGTAATCGAGCCAGTCCTGGTTAGATACTTCGGTTTCATCCATATAGAATGAAGGTACGGTTACCCTGCGGCGTACATTGTTATATTCATAATCTACGTCCTGGTCAGCGCTGCCACCCATTACAAATGTACCGCCTTCGATGGGCACCAAACCCGGCCCTGGGGCAGGATGAATCTGTTTAAAACGCTCAAAACCGCCATTGTTTTTGTCGTTATAGGTCATTCCCGTCTTTTGCGATTCCTGCTTTTTGCTGCAACTGCTTAGAACGGTTCCTAAACCCAACAGCACCACAGCTGCCCTCGTAAAAAGTAATTTCATATTTTTACTTATTAACGTGTAAATCTAAAAAAAATGAATTAATAATTAAACCTCCGTCGATACATTAATTTCGAAAAAAGGATGAACTTTTATTTGGGGTTAAACGTAAAACCAGCCATTGAGTTACACAAATATGGTTTTTTTTAACTTCATTGACCGATATAAACTCACAGAGGATAGTTTGCGTATAATGGCGTGATTTTAAAATTAATAATTTGATTATTTCAACTAAATTGCACCAATGAAGTTTTTCAACCTTAAAGCAAGAAACTTTTTCCTATATATTTATTTTTTATTGCCGTCGTCGGCTTTTTCACAGGCTATCGGTCCGGGTGGCACTAATACCAACGGAAGCAGCTCGACACAGATTCCTACGGCTGTGCCCTTCCTGTTGATTTCGCCTGATTCAAGGTCCGGTTCAATGGGTGATGCAGGCGTTGCGATCTCACCAGATGTGAATGCAACATACTGGAATCCTTCCAAACTTGCCTTTATAGAAGGGGATAACGACCTTTCGCTATCATACAGCCCATGGTTGCGTAATTTGGTACCGGATGTAAGCCTCTCATACCTGAGCTATGCACACAAGCTTGATGATCGTAATACTATTGGAGCCTCATTACGCTACTTTAACCTTGGTTCGATCACGCTGACCGACCAAAATCAAAATGATCAGGGTACTTATACGCCCAACGAGTTTTCGGTGGATTGCTCTTTCGCCCGTAAATTTGGTAATGAGCTTTCTCTCGGCCTTACATTGCGGTACATACATTCCAGCCTGGCCAATGGCGCCTTCCTCTCGGGGCAGCAGATCAAAGCTGGTAATGCCATCGCCGCTGATGTATCTTTGTATTATACCAAGCCATTGCAGGAATTTGGTAAAGACGCCGTGTTTTCCTTCGGGACTGATATTTCCAATATTGGTTCAAAGATCAGCTACACGGATAATGGCACTAAATACTTTTTGCCGACAAACCTAAAGATCGGTGCGGCAAATACATTTAAACTGGATGAATATAATGATCTGACCTTTACATTCGACCTGAATAAGCTTCTAGTACCTACTCCCCCGATCAGGGATAGTAATGGGAATATTATCAAGGGTCAGGATGATAACATCTCGGTGCCGGCAGGGATATTTGCATCATTTACAGATGCCCCCGGAGGTTTTAGCGAAGAGATGCAGGAAATCACATTCTCGCCCGGTATCGAATACTGGTACGATAAGGCTTTTGCTTTGAGGGCGGGTTACTTTTATCAGAACCCTAATAAAGGCGGGCTTCATTATTTTACCATCGGTACAGGATTCCGCTACGAAGAGTACGGATTCGATTTTTCATACATCGCAGCAAGCCAGCAAAACAGCCCTTTAGCCAATACGCTGCGTTTCACATTAATGGCTAACTTTGGGTCGGCTAAAAAACAGTAATGACTAAGATCAGGGTAGGCTTTGGCTTTGACGTACACCAGTTAAAAGCAGGTCATCCGTTTGTACTGGGCGGTGTTCATCTTGAGCATCATGCGGGCGCATACGGCCATTCGGATGCAGATGTATTGCTCCATGCAATATGCGATGCATTGCTGGGTGCAGCAAACCTGCGCGATATCGGTTATCATTTTTCCAATAAGGATGATCGATGGAAAGGTATCAGCAGCCTGATCCTTTTACAGGAAGTTGTCCGGATGTTAAACGAAAAAGGTTGGGCAATCGGAAATATCGATGCCATGGTGTGCCTGGAAGAGCCGAAATTAAATCCCCACATCCCCGCCATGAAGCTCAACATCTCCCGGTCGGCAGGAATAAGCGAAGAGGATATTTCCATCAAAGCCACCACGAATGAGCAACTTGGCTTCGTAGGCCGTCAAGAAGGAGTAACGGCTTATGCAGTTTGCCTGATCGAAAAGGCCTGATGTTTTAAGCCTCAGACTTCACCGCTTCGGTTTTGAGTTTTACCTTGCCGGTACGTTTCAGAACTCCCCATCCGCTGTGTTCGCCTTTCAAGGCCCTGCGCAGGGCTTTAAACAACACGTAATACATTAGTTGCCGCCAGATGAACCGCTGCGGTATGATCAGCACAAGCTTTTTGTAATCTTCCTTTTCCATCCTGAAAGCAATGATGGATACAAAGAAATCGATCAGCACAAACGCGATATAATAGATCAGGATCTTCATCGGCTTGTCGCCAAACAGGCCGATGATCATCATCAGGTCGGCAAGCGGTGAGAAGAGCGGCAGAATGATCTGGAATATCAGGATGTTGGGCATACCCACCATACCGAAATATTTGTATTTGCGGTTGAACAATGCGTCCCGGTTTTTCCAGAAGCTTTGCATAACGCCAAAACTCCAGCGAAAGCGTTGCTTAAGCAAGGCATTCAAGGTTTCGGGAGCCTCAGTATAGGCAACTGCCTCGGCGCTGTTTCGGATAATGAAGCCCTGTTTAAGGATACGCATGGTCAGGTCGCAGTCTTCAGCAAGCGTGTCAGAAGTGAATCCGCCCGCTTTAAATATAGCCGACTTGCGGAAGGCCCCGATAGCTCCGGGTACTACGGTAATGCTGTTAATGAGGTCAAAAGCACGGCGGTCCATATTTTGCGCTGTGATGTATTCAATGGATTGCCATATCGTTATCAGGTTGGTTTCATTACCTACCTTCACAGTACCGGCTACGGCCCCAATTTCTTCATCGGTAAAACACTCCATCAGGTAATGTATAGCGTCGCGTTTCAGTTGTGTGTCAGCATCGATGCAAACCGCAAATTCGTATCGCGAGTGTGCAAGGGCATAATTCAGCGCCGACGCTTTGCCGCCGTTAGGCTTGGTAAGTACCCGAACCATCGGATGATGACCGTAGGATGCGTTGACTAATTCGTAGGTCTTATCTTTCGAACCATCATCCACAAATATGATCTCGAACAACGGATAATCAACCTGCAAAAGGCTCTGTATGGTTTTGATCGCTGTAATTTCTTCGTTATATGCAGGTACAATAATACTTACAGGCGGCAGACTGACCTCAGCCGGAAGATGGCTCTTCCCGCCCTTATCTTCGTAGTATTGCCTTACTGCCAGTATCCCGATCAGGATGATTCGGCCTACGGCAAGGAAAATGGCCGAAAGGAACAGGTACAGCATGAACCAGTTGCCATAAAAGAACCCCTGGACAAAAATATCATACAAAGTGCCCATTACGCCGCTGTTGGCGTCGTCTTTTATAGGCGGCATTAGTTGCGCTTTGGTAGTATGAAGCACATCAGCTATGGTAGTGAACTTATAGCCATGACTTTTAAAGAAGTGGATGATCCGCGGTAATGCTTTTATAGTTTCCTCACGGGTATCTCCCCCCGCATCATGCAACAGCAGCATCGATCCGGCATCTTTTTGTTTGATGCACCGGGCCACTATACTATCGGCAGTAACGCCTGGCTGCCAGTCCCACGGATCAATC
>DASZWG010000500.1:0-3651 GCA_035546675.1 Mucilaginibacter sp.
GGTTACGTTGAATATCCCCTGCTGATTTTGTGCGAAAGCGGTCAGCGTACAAAAAAGGGCAATTGCAGCAATAAGTATTTTTTTCATCCTTTTCGTTTACAGGCAGTTTTAAAGTTAGCAATTTCCCAGGCAGTGTGAATGGTATCTTCCAGCATGTCCGGACTTACCTTTGATAGTCCACCAAAGTTGCGCCATTCAGTCCCCACTTTGTTCGGTACCTGGTAAAATATGGCGGGATCGAACGAATGGAAAACTGACTGATCGGTCAGGGAGAGTTTTACCATCATTCTGTTTTCTTTTGGCCATATTGTCGCAAATATCGTTTCCCCTTTACCCGGAAGGCAGGATGATCAAAATGATCGAACTCTTCAGCTTCAGGCTGCGAAAGTGCGATTCGGCAGGCTGTTTCCAGGTCAGCCATAAGGATTATTTTGCAAAGCAATTGGAGGAAACTTCGGTTGTTTGCTAAAAGTAGCGCCTTTATCGCAAACGGGCAAACCTTAGGTGAATTTCTTTATCAGGTCGGTAAGCGTATCAATATTGAAGGGTTTTTCGATCCAGGCGTCGGCTCCGCACGAAGCGGCAATATCTTCGAGGTGCGGCATGGCCGATAACAAAACTACAGGTATGTGACGGGTAGCTCCGTCGGCTTTCATTTTTTTTGTCAAAGTGCTGCCGCGAATACCGGTCAGCATTTCGTCCATCAGGATCAGTTCGGGAAGGATCCTGTCAAGCGCATTTACCGAAGAACCATCCGGGCACGCAATTACTTCGTGCCCTTCGTCCTTTAAAATATAATCCAGTATGTCTTTGATGTCAGGGTTGTCCTCAATAACTAATATCTTCAACTATTGTAGTTTTAGTTAAAAAATTATATTAGTACAAAAGTATGAATATAATTTATTATTTAAATTTAAAATTTTCATATTATTTTTAAGGAAATACTACGTATTATTTGTGCAATGACGCACTAAAAAGGATTTGCAGTCACTGGCTTGTCCCCGTTATAAAATATGACGATATTTACGAATCTAATTACTATCTGATCGATCATGCGGGAATCTGAAGGCTATGTACATGTGCAAATTGCTGACGGTATCGCCACGTTAACATTTTACCACCCGGCACAAAATTCATTGCCATCCGCTTTATTGAAAGAATTATCGGACGGGATTGCGTCTTTGGATAATCGCAGCGATGTACATGTGATCATACTTAAAAGCGGAGGAGAACGCACTTTTTGCGCAGGGGCCAGCTTTGATGAGCTGTTGCAGATAAAGGATAAAGTGCAGGGGGGCGCTTTTTTTATGGGCTTTGCCAATGTGATCAACGCCTGCAGAAAATCGCCAAAGATCATCATTGCAAGGGTACAGGGCAAAGCAGTAGGCGGAGGCGTCGGATTAGCCGCTGCGGCCGATTATTGCCTGGCTACAGAAGCGGCTTCAATAAAGCTGAGCGAACTGGCGATAGGCATCGGGCCGTTCGTTATTTCTCCGGCTGTTGTGCGCAAAATTGGTCTTCCGGCATTCTCACAGCTTACTATTCGTGCGTCAGATTTTCAACCGGCGCAATGGGCGCTCGAAAAAGGTTTGTATAACGAGGTTTATACTGACATAGCGGCATTGGATGCTGCTGTGAATGAGCTTGCCATAAAACTGGCATCCTATCATCCCGATGCGCTTGGCGGCCTGAAGCAAATATTGTGGGAAGGGACCGAAGACTGGGATCAACTGCTTGCTGAAAGGGCGGCTGTCAGCGGCGAACTGGTTTTATCTGAATTTACCCAACAAGCACTCCATACATTTTTAAATCAGAAGAAGTGAACACGAATAACAGGCTGTAATAGCTGAGATTTTTGCTTATTAACCTAATGCCTCTTTCATTATTTCCCGATTTAGTTATAACTTTAATAACGGTTAGATTCAAAACGCGATTGGCTGTAACCCTTACGCCGCTGTTCACGTTATGTATGTCTTGTTGAGCAGGTTTTATGGTTGGTCACCCAAAAAATAGAACTATAGTCTTCGGCAGCATATTTACAATAGCTGTAAGTCTTATTGTAATGACAGGGTGGGTGCTCAACATCCCGGTCCTGAGACAGGTTGTGCCCGGTTTTGTCCAGATGGTATTCAATGCAGCGCTGTGTTTTGTAATATTCAGTTGTGCGCTGCTGATAACCCAATACCACACAGGAAAATACGGGGGAACAATTTTTTTGATACTGTCTCTTCTCGGTACGCTTATCGGCTTAGTAACATGGTCTCAATTTGTTTTACATTATAATACAGGGTTAGATCAGCTATTTATATCAGACCAGAGAAAAACTACCGCTAATATTCCATTTGCCGGTCGCATGGCTTACAATGCGGCAATTGGTTATACTATATTGGGTTTGGGTTTTGTTTTACTAAGCGTGAAAAAGCGTTGGGCTGACCTAACGGCACAATATCTTTTTCACCTGGTCACGGTTGTATCGGCCATCATACTGATCGGTTACCTTTACAGGGTGTCATTATTCAACTCGTTCCTGGACATGAGTTCTATGGCTACGCATACTGCAGTTCTTTTTTTGATACTCTCCCTGACCGCATCGCTCCTGCATCCGTCACTTGGAATGCCCCGCATATTTATGGGTTCACAAATAGGTAACCGGTTTGCCCGGAGGCTTTTTGCACTGATGCTGGTCACGGTTTTCATCCTGGGTTCGCTAAGGATGCAGGCTAACCGCTTTAATACTATGCCGCTTTCTATCTGGGTCTCCCTGGTAACGGTCTGCATACTGCTGGCTATTATGCTGATCATCTGGAACATGGCTGCATGGCTCAATGGCATAGATGCAAGGCGGTCAAAGGCAGAAGCTGAGGTGAAATTAATAAACAGGGAACTGGAAAAACTGGTTGAGAGACGTACCGCCGAGATACAGAGGAGCGAAGAAAAGTATCGTTCGCTCATAGAGCAGGCTTCGGATGCGATCTATGTTCTGGACCTTCAAATGAATTTTACGGAGGTAAATGCCAGCATGTGTGAAATGATCGGTTACAGCAAAGACGAACTGCTGGGTATGAACGTCAGAGATATTATTGATCCGGAAGAATTAAAAACCGACCCTTTGCTTACGGTGATCGAGCGTCCTGATGAGGCCATATTTCGCGAAAGGCGATTCATGCGTAAAGACGGTACGATCTTTACTGTAGAAGTTAATGTAAAGATATTTTCGGGAGAAAGAGTGATGGTGATAGCCAGAGATATCACCGGCCGGAAAAGGATCGAAAACGAATTGAAAGAGGCGGAACTTAAATTCAGGACGCTCGCCGAAAAGTCAATGGTTGGCGTGTACATCACCCAGGGAGATAAGTTCAAATATGTTAACCCGCGCTTCGCCGAGATTTTTGGATATCTGCCTGTTGAATTGATCGACGCGCCGGGTAATGCGGTAGAAATTTTGATCAGCGATGATTACCAAAAAATAGTATGGGAGTATGTTCAGGCGCGATACAGGGGGGACATGGACAATATTCATTATGAAGTCAAGGGGAAAAAGAAAGACGGATCGACCAATTGGGTCGAATTTTATGGAAGCAGGGTCATCATACACGGCGAACCATCCATCATTGGTACCATGCTTGATATTACAGAGCGAAAGGAAGCCGA
>DASZWG010000501.1:0-8207 GCA_035546675.1 Mucilaginibacter sp.
GATCTGCGCAAAAGCGATCCGGCAAAATATAAAGAACTTTCGCTCAAAAGCATGGCGAGGCATGTCGGCTTTATGCTCGAACTGCAAAAGCGCGGCGCTATTACCTTCGACTACGGCAATAATATCCGCGAGTTTGCCCGGCAGGGCGGTGAGCCGGACGCCTTTGATTTCCAGGGCTTCACACCGCTTTTTATCCGCCCATTGTTCTGCGAAGGAAAAGGACCGTTCCGCTGGGTAGCCTTGTCCGGCGACCCGGAAGATATTTACACCACCGACCGGGCTTTGATGGAAGCCTTCCCGGAAAATAAGCACCTGATCAACTGGCTCGAAAAAGCGCAAAAGCAGGTCGCTTTCCAGGGGCTTCCTGCACGTATTTGCTGGCTGGGCATGGGAGAGCGTGAAAAGGCCGGGCTGATCTTTAACGACCTAGTAAAAAACGGAAAAGTAAAGGCGCCGATCGTTATCGGACGCGACCACCTGGATTGTGGTTCGGTGGCATCGCCCAACCGCGAAACCGAAGCGATGAAGGACGGTTCGGATGCCGTATCCGACTGGCCGCTGCTCAACCTGATGTCGAACACGGCGGGCGGGGCCACCTGGGTTTCGTTCCACCATGGCGGCGGCGTGGGCATGGGCTATTCGCAGCATGCAGGTATGGTGATACTTGCTGACGGAACCGAACGGGCCGCCGCTTGTTTAAAACGCGTATTGTACAACGATCCCGCTATGGGCATTTTCCGGCATACCGATGCGGGTTATAAGCAGGCGGAGGAAACGGCAAAGAGGTTTAATTTAAAAATATAAAAACAGGGTGTCACCCTGAGGCACTCGAAGGGTGAGCGTAAAGGCCTTTGCCCGCATGTTTCGAGAGCCTCAACATGACAACTCGCACAAATAAACAATGAAATTAACCGGTCCATTCACCCAAATACTACCCTTAGCGGGTTTACCGCTGAAGGGCGCTATCACGGATGATCAATTACAAATCATCACGAACGGCGGGGTATTGACCGATAACGGGCGGATCGTTGCTGCTGCCGATTTTGAAAAATTAAGAAAAGATCACCCCAAAGCTGAAATTCAGGAAATTGAAGGCGATCACGTGCTGCTGCCGGGCTTTACAGATTGCCACACCCACATCTGCTTTGCGGGTAACCGCGCCAAAGATTATGCCCTGCGCATCGCCGGGAAAAGCTACCTCGAGATCGCAAAAGCCGGGGGCGGCATCTGGGACTCGGTGCTGCAAACCCGCCAGGCAAGCGAAAAAGAGCTGGCCGCATTGCTGAAACAAAGGGTTGATCGCCATGTACGCGAAGGGGTGACCACTATCGAGGTCAAAAGCGGTTACGGGCTGAATGCAGAACAGGAGCTGAAACAACTGCGTGCCATAAGATCGGCTGCAAAAACTGTCAGTGCCGATTTGGTGCCCACCTGTCTCGCAGCGCATATTTTACCGCGCGATTTTTCGGGCACAGCGTCCGTCTACCTCGAATACCTGCTCAGTTATGTATTGCCGAGGGTCAAAAAAGAGAACCTTGCTGCGCGGGTCGACATCTTTGTCGAGGTAAGCGCCTTCAGCACGCCGGATGCAGCTCAATACCTTCGCGCAGCAAAGCAAATGGGTTTTGATATCACCGTTCATGCCGACCAGTTCACGACCGGCGGCAGCGAAGTTGCCATAGCCGTTGGCGCGGCATCGGCCGATCACCTAGAGGCCGCTACAGAAAAAGAAATTAACGAATTGGCTGCTTCGGATACTGTTGCAGTTGTATTGCCAGGCGCTTCCTTAGGTTTGGGTATAGGTTTAGCCCCCGCTCGTAAATTGCTCGATGCGGGGGCCTGCCTGGCCATTGCCAGCGACTGGAACCCCGGCTCGGCGCCTATGGGCGACCTATTGGTGCAGGCTGCCGTATTGAGCGCCTACGAAAAGCTGACCAATGCCGAAACCTTTGCCGGTCTCACTTTTCGAGCGGCAAAAGCCTTAAATTTGACCGACCGCGGGAGTCTCGAAAAGGGTAAACTGGCCGATATGCAGGCCTATCCCTGTAAGGACTACCGCGAAATACTGTACCACCAGGGCAAATTGAAACCCGTGCAGGTATGGAAATCAGGAAACCAATGCCCAATGACCAATCCCCGATGACCAATGACTAAGCTCATAGAATGCGTTCCCAATTTCAGCGAAGGCCGTAACCCCGCCATCATCAAACAGATCACGGATGAGATCGAGTCGGTGGAAGGCGTGCGGCTGCTTAACGTCGATCCCGGCAAGGCGACTAACCGTACGGTGGTCACATTTGTGGGCGAACCCGAACCGGTGACCGAGGCAGCGTACCGGGCCATTAAAAAGGCCGGTGAACTGATCGATATGAGCGCACACACCGGCGAGCACCCGCGCATGGGCGCAACCGATGTTTGTCCGCTGATACCCGTGAGCGGCATCAGCATGGAAGAGGCCGCTGAATATGCCTGCCGTTTAGCCGAACGTGTGGGGAAAGACCTGAAGCTACCCGTTTACCTGTACGAATACGCCCAGCCCGATAAAAGCCGCAGCAACCTGTCGGTGATCCGGGCAGGGGAGTACGAGGGATTTTTTAAGAAGATCAAACAGCCGGAATGGAAGCCCGACTTCGGTCCGGCGGAGTTTGACGCCAAACGCGGCGCTACGGTGATCGGTGCGCGCGATTTCCTGGTGGCCTACAACGTCAACCTGAACACCACCTCGGTGCGCCGGGCCAACTCCGTTGCCTTTGATGTGCGCGAGGCCGGCCGCGTAATGCGTGAAGGCGACCCCGTCACAGGCAAGATCATCACCGACGGGAGCGGCAAGCCCCGCACCATCCCCGGCTCGCTTAAGGCCGTGAAGGCAATCGGCTGGTACATCGAGGAGTACGGAATTGCGCAGATATCCATGAACCTGACCAACATCGAAATAACGCCCGTGCACAAGGCGTTCGACGAGGTGTGCGACAGGGCTCGCGCCCGCGGTATGCGCGTTACGGGCAGCGAACTGGTGGGACTGATCCCGCTGAAGGCCATGCTGGATGCGGGCAAGTACTTCCTGGCCAAACAGCAGCGGTCCACCGGGGTGAGCGAGCAGGAACTGGTGCGCATCGCGATCCGGTCGATGGGGCTGGATGAACTGGCGCCCTTTAAGCCCGAAGAGCGCATTATCGAGTATTTGCTGAAAGACAAGGCGGATAGCCGGTTGGTGAGCATGAGTCTTGCCGCTTTTGCCGACGAAACGGCCAGCGAAAGTCCGGCGCCGGGCGGCGGCTCCATAGCTGCGTACGCGGGTGCGCTGGGGGCCTCGCTGGCGGCAATGGTGGCCAACCTGTCGGCGCATAAGCGCGGCTGGGACGACCGCTGGAAGGAGTTCAGCGAGTGGGCCGAGCAGGGTCAGCATTATAAGAACGAACTGATCCGCCTGGTTGACCAGGATACCATCGCCTTCAACCGTATCATGCAGGCGTACGATCTGCCCAAAACCACTAACGAGGAAAAGGCGGCCCGTACCGAAGCCATACAGGCCGCCACCAAACGGGCCATCGAGGCGCCCTTCAGCGTGATGAAGCTGGCCTACCAGAGCATGGAAGTGATCAAGGCGATGGCCGAAACGGGTAACCCCAACTCCGTCACCGATGCCGGCGTGGCCGCCCTTTGCGCGCGCACCGCCGTGCTGGGTGCCTACCTGAACGTGAAGATCAACGCGGCGGGTTACCACGATAAAGCCTACACCGCCGAGGTGCTGGCTGATGCCGATGCCCTGAAGCAAATGGCGATGGACCGCGAGGCGGAGATCCTGGAGATCGTGAGCGGGAAGATGGGATGAGGTTTTGAGTCGGGAAGTCCGAAAGTCCGCATAAGTCCGAAAGTTGATTGCAAACCGTAGCCTTGCGATTCCACCCCGGTACGCTGAGCATTCACGGTTGGGTGTGTTCCGGGTACTTTTCCAAGCTTAATGACCAAATTTACAGACTGTTGCATTTTACACTATGGGGTCAAAAGTGCAGACATTTATTCACGCCGGGAATTTTGGCTTTTTATCCTTTGATAATCAGTCATTTGCAGCAGCTTATCCATGATTTTGCCTTACGAGAAGAAGGATAGTTTTTTAGCCATTTTTACACTTTTTCACACTTTTTGCGGGTTCGAACGCAGTTCAGCGCAGGTTGAGCGGTGTTTTTTGTGCATTTTTCGGCTTAGTGTAATAGAAATGTGTAAGAACTTTGGGCCGTCGTGAATGCATTTCGTACACTAAGGGGTTGATTTCCGAAGGTTCCGGGTTTTACGTTATACGTCGTACGTTGTACGTTTTTGCGGTGGGCGGTGCGATTCCCTCCCGCCGGGAGGGTGCAGGGAGGGGTTAATCCACTAACCCGTTATTGCAGATACAGCATGGCGATCTATAAACCATACTGTCATTCTGAGCAAAGCGAAGAATCTATTACTACGCTCAAACGCCGCGAGGCTCATTTGCTTTTTGCTTGATCAAAAAGCAACAAAAAATCAAGTCAGCGCAAAGGCTTCTTTTCCCACCGGCATTTGCGCGGCAACTCAAACAGAACCGAAGGCCGGAAATCTTCGCCCGGGCTAACTGTCCGCTTCAATAACCTGCATGGCTCAGATTTAATGCCTTTTCCCCGCACAGCCCATCATGTTCTGTTTGAGTTTCGTCCGAAGCTGCTGCGCTGACGGATGCGGCAAGCGAACAATTACCCTGCTGTTCGAAACATCTGACTTCGAACTGATAAATTGGCAATCTCCGGACTACCAGCATAATGGGTGGTACTTTTTTCCGTCCCCGCGGCGTCTTCCGGCAGGAGACCCCGCGGAACTAAACGTACTGCCTGATGCTGAAGGTTTTTTTGCTCAAACAATTTCGAATTACTTCGGCGTTCGATATTCGAAATTCATGATTCGATATTAGCAACCTTTTACCTTTCGCTCCTGCCTGCCTGCCGGCAGGTTTAACCTTTCACCTCCAAATCACTCATTCCTCAAACTCTTCACCGGGTTGGCGATGGCTGCCTTTAGCGACTGGAAGCTGATGGTTGCCAGTGCGATGATGATGGCGGCGAGTCCGCCCGCGGCAAACAGCCACCAGCTAATGCTGATACGATAAACATAATTCTGCAGCCACTGGTGCATGTAATACCAGGCGATGGGCGTGGCGATGGCAAAGGCGATGGCAATAAGCACGACAAACTCTTTCGAGAACAGGTAAACGATATTACCCGCCGATGCGCCGAGCACTTTGCGGATGGCCACTTCCTTGATCCGCTGCACGGCCATGAACGAGGCTAAACCATACAGGCCCAAACAACTGAGGAATATGGCAATGGCCGCAAAAATTTTATAAAGCGCCGATAGCTGGTTCTCCTGCTTGTAAAAATTGGCGATCTTATCATCCAGGAACCGGTATTGATAAACAAAATCGGGATAGGTTTGCTCGAATATTTTTTTGATGGATCGCATCTCGGACGACAGGTTCGCGGTCGACAGTTTGATGGCAAGCTGGCTGTACATGTCCTTGTCGGTCGTGATGAGCAGCGGCGCAACTTTATTACGAAAGGACCGGTCGTTAAAATCCTTCAGTACACCCACGACGGGGCATTGTATCTGGTCGTTCCAGATACTGATTTGTTTGCCGATGATGTCGTCCGGGTTTCTTATGCCCAGGCTTCTCATCAGCGACTCGTTCACTAAAAACTCCCGGGTCATATCCGAAGCTTGCAGATTTCGCCCGGCTATCAGCGATAATTTATAAGTCGGCACATACTGGTCGTCAGCAAATTTGGTGATGGCCTTAAAGTCGGTTTCCTTTATGGAGTGGTCGAATTTCAAGGTACTCCAGGTATCATTGCCGTCTTCGACCGGGGTATTGGAACTGAGGCTTACCAACTGCACGCCGTTTACCGACAATAACTGCCGCTTTAAATAATCCAGCTTGCTCATCAGCGTGGTATCAATGCGGAAAGGCACATTGACGATGGCGTCCTTATCAAAACCCAGCGGCTGATTGATAAAATAATTCATCTGTCTGGCGATGATGAGCGTGCCGATGATGAGCGCCTGCGCAATGATGAACTGGAACACTACCAGCCCTCTTCTTAACGAGATACCGTTCGAAGCTTTGGTTGAGAGTTTGCTTTTTAAAGCATTGACCGGGTTGAAACGCGATAAAACAACCGAAGGATAAAAACCCGCCAGGGCCGTTACCACCACGGTTACTGTTAACAGGAATAAAACAATGGCGGGGTTGCTGAACAGGTTGAACGACAGCGAAAGCTCTAACAGGTTACCTACGGAGGGCAGCGCCAGCATAGTGATGCCCGCGGCAAGCACCACAGCGCTGATCACGATCAAAAAGGTTTCGGCGATGAACTGTATCTGCAACTGGGATTTACTGCTGCCCAAAACTTTGCGTACGCCCACCTCTTTGGCGCGGTTAACCGCCTGCGCGGTGGAGAGGTTGACGAAATTTACACAGGCGATGAGCAGGATGAACGCCGCTATGAGCCACAGCACATTGAGCAGTTGGCGACTGATGGTTTGATTGCTGTAATCGCCCACCTGCGTATCGTAATGCACCGCGCTTAAAGGTTGTAAAATGTGGCTGTCCTTATCGCCGGGGGCTTCCACCCTTCGCGAGTAGTCCCTCAATTGCCGGTTAAAATTGGCGATGTCGGTATTCGGCGGCAGCAATACATAGCAGCCTAAACCCGATGCTGTCCTGTCTTCCCAATTGGTCGACCTTTCGATAAGGCTCCCGGTAAAGCTGGTTCCGTAAGCCACCACGAGTTTTAGCTGAAAATCGGTATTGGGTGGTATGGTGGCCAGAATGCCCGAAACTTTCAGTACTTCGGTGCCGTGTTCGAACATATAGCCGCCGCATTTCAGCTTGATGGTTTTGCCCATGGCCCTTTTCCAGTCGCCGAAATATTTATCCGCGATCTCTTTGGTCAGGAACACGTTGTTCGGATCGTTCAATGAAGCGTACGAACCCGCAAGCAGAGGGAAATCGAATATTTTGAAGAATGAAGGTCCGGCAAAAAACAAACCTGTTTTCTCCTGAAACAGCTTTTCCGGGGTTCCGTTGTCATCCGGTATCAGCAATTCATCATCGTGGCTGGCAAAAACCGGGGCCACTTGCTCTATTTGCGGGAACTCTGTTTTTAATCCGGTGGGCAATGGCTGGGGGACGTCTTTCCCGTAAGTGACATCTGCTGATTCTGTATGATGGTATTCGGTCAGCACCCGGTAGATGCGGTCTTTCTTGGGGTGGAAATTATCGAAGCTGGTTTGAAATTGAATGATGATAAAGATCACCATACAAACGGCAATACCCACGGCCAGGCCGGCAATATTGATAGTGGCATAGCCCTTGTTGCGTGCCAGGTTGCGGCGTGCTATTTTAAAATAATTCTTAAACATAAAGTTGCGGTTTAATTTCTCGCGAAACCACTTCGGCGTGGTTTCATGGGTCGAAATTACCGCCGCAGAGCGGGCCTGACTGCCCGACTTATAAGTTGACTGCTCTTTTTCCAGCTCGTTTTTATATTCCAGCGGACTTTTGCCGGTTATTTGTTTGAAAATGCGGTTGAAGGTGCTTTGGGAATTGAAACCGGATCCATAGGCAATGCCCAGCAGGGTGATGTGATCATACGCGGGATCCTGCATTTTACGGACCACCGCCTGTACGCGGTATTCATTGATGAGATCGTTAAAGCTTTTTTTGAGAACCGTGTTCAGTATCCGCGATAATTCGTGGGTATGCAGGCCAAGCTTTTGAGCCAGTGATGCCAGACTTAATTCGGGGTCCTCGTAATAGTGGTTCTCTTTAACGGCTTTCTTCAGCCAAATGGCTTTTTGCTTCAGTTCAGCCGGGAGCAATGGTTTTAAGACAGGTGTCGTGTCCTGCTGTACGCCCGCTTCGGGTTTTAGGAATGCACGCGCGGCTATCCAGATAAGCATGGAGATCAAAACAAGATACAGGGGATCGTAAGCCTGCGCGCCAAAATGATCATAATAACCCACCGCGGTGAAGGGCATCCACAGCAGCCATAACACGCCGAAAGCCGTCAGTAAGTTATGCAGCCAGCGCAGTCCGTGACGGTGGCGGTCGCCCCCGGTAAATTTTTGCTGACTATAAAAGTTCCCGATCAGTTTACGGGAACAATACAGGTAGATAATTACCGAAGCAA
>DASZWG010000502.1:0-3067 GCA_035546675.1 Mucilaginibacter sp.
ATCGTTCAGCTGCCAGTACAGGAAACCCATAGAGAACGGCCTGCGGCGGCGCATGGCTTCTGAATAGATCTTCAGGCTTTCGCCCTGTACTAACTGACTCAGGTAATCGAATGCGGCAAAATCAGCAGGGGCATTATATTCGGTTTTGATGATCTTTTCAATGACCATATTTCCGTTCAGAAAAAAGTTTTTCTGATGCGCATTCATAATTTTTGACGTCGCCGAACGGTCGCCGGAATCAGTAAAGGCGTCGATGGTGGCCATATCCGGGAAGCCTTGTATGCCTGTTTCGCTTACAAAGCGGTCTTTATAGCCGGCCTGGTCTTCGATGGTTTTGTTATTCCACCACACGTTATAATTGTGCCTGTCGCCGGAAATATAACCGGGCGACTGATGTTCGAAATCCGAGGTGGGCGAACTGGAAGTATACGGTATTTCGGGCGTTATCCTGTTGACGATGCCCGGTATAAAATAGCCGAACATTTCCAGGTAGTCAGTATAGGTTTTGGGCTTGATGGTAGCCAGGAGCTTGTTAAACAAACCTTTAAATACATCAGGTATAGCAGCAGGGTCGGTTTGTTCGGTAAAAATACTGATCTCGTTATTGCCGCACCACAATGCGATGCAGGGATGGTTACGCAACCGGCGAACCTGGTAATCAATCTCTTTCCCTATATTCTCTTTCAGGAACGCCGGCGGTGTGGCATTAGCGAACATGAAATCCTGCCAAACCATGATGCCCAGCGAATCGCACAGGTCATAAAACTCCTGTGTTTCATAATAACCGCCGCCCCATAACCGCAGCATGTTCATGTGCGCATCGGCTGCAGCCTGCAGAAAGTGCCGGTAACGTTCTTTGGTCATCCTCGTCGGGAAATGATCGAAGGGTATCACGTTGGCGCCTTTGGCAAATACCGGAATACCATTCACAATGAAATGAAATGTCCGGCCCAGCGAGTCGCGGTTGCGGTCAAGCCTTACCGAGCGCAGTCCCGACCGGGTGGAAACCGCATCGGCTATATGCCCCCCGCTAACAAGCGTTACCTTAAAATTGTACATGTCCTGTTTGCCGTAACCGTTAGGGTACCACAGTTTGGGACTGGCGATATTGATCGGGTAGCTGATATCATTTACGCCGGCATGCAGGGTAACGGGGTAAGTGAATGATTTAGCCGCCCCGGTTTGTGAGTAGTCAATTTTCAGCGTAGCGCTGGTCTCAGCAGTTGAAAGTACCCGCACATCCACATTGATATGAGCCGCCTGCGGGGTAATATCGGGCTGGGCAATGCCAATGTTCATGATACGCTCATCGTCCCAGGTTTGCAGGTATACAGGTCGCCAGATACCGCAGGTGAGCATGTTTGGACCCCAATCCCAGCCGCCCTCATAAGCGGCTTTGCGCACGTAGCTGCCTTGTTTCATCTTGTCAGCGAACATCCTGGCCAGTGCGCTGGTATCAGCGCCTTCGTTCTCTTCCGGATGCTCCTTCTCCAGCCGGGCGATTTCAGGCCGAAGCCGGTGGAACACAATGGAAAGGGTATTATTCCCCGGCTTCAGGTAAGGTTTAATGTCCGTGCGCCATTCGCGAAACATATTATCCGCCTGCAGGATCAGCTTACCGTTAAGCGAAACATCGGCCAGCGTATTCAGTCCTTCAAAAACCAGGTCGATATGCTTATGCGTCAGCAGGCCCTTATCTGCCCGGATCGTTCTGCGGTATTCCCATTCCGAATCGGATACCCATTGCACTTTGCTTTCATTGTCGCGGTAAAAAGGATCAGGTATCAGCTGATGAGCCAGCAGATCGGTATGGATCAGGCCCGGTACCGTGGCACTGCGCCACCCGGCAAGTGCAGGTTTGGAACCGTTGTATTCGTGAAATTCCCAGCCGCTTTCGAGCGGTATTTTTGAGGTTTGTGCGTAAACTGCGCTGCACAGGAAAATGCAGCCAGCCATGAATGATAATATTTTTTTCATATTCCGGGGTTTATAATTGTAGTTACAATTTTATCCGGACGACAGGTATCGGGAGTGCCACTTTACATAAATAAAAGTGGTACTGTTCAAAATTGATCAGTTTTCCAGGTATTCGGTAGGTGTTTTACCGGTCACTTCCTTAAAGGCGCGATTGAAACCCGTTTTGCTGTTAAAGCCGCTCATGTAAGCGATGTCCATAATGGTGCGATCCTTATTGCTTTCGTTTTTCAATTCGGTTTCCACATAGTGTACGCGGTACTCCTTAATAAAAGTGAAGAAATTTTTATCGAAGCCTTTATTCAGCGTTTGCGACAGCAGCAGTTTTTTCATGCGCATCTGATCGCTCAATTTTTCGATGGTCAGCTCAGGGTCGAGGTAAGGTTTTGCATTATCCATGAACCTTTCGACCTTTAATTGATAGTGTTTCAGATCGTCGGCATGCAGAACAGATTGTGAAATATCTTCCTTAGCCGGTATAAACACCGGGATGCTCTTTTGCCAGATGCCCAATACGACCAGCAGGAACGTGATGATAATGAAGCAATATTCATTGGTGATAATAGTTATATCAGCATTATCGTAGCTTTTGATGAACTTCGGCAGAACTCCCTTCAGGAAAAATTCGACGATCTGTAAAGCGATAATGATCATCATCCAGTTGACGGTGATGCTGCCCGGCGCACCCGAATAGTTTTCAAGGATCAGCTTCCGGTGCTTCTGCAACATATCGATACAAAACCAGAAATAGTAAAGAATAAGGGCGGTTACAATGCTTAACCCAACATCATACCCGATGCCCGGTGTCGCATCCGGCAATAAAATAACCAGCGGTATAGTGATTATCACTAATGGTAAATAAATATACAATTGCTTTATCCCGAAACCTGTTTCCGTGTCGGTAAGATATTTGATGTACCAGCCGCAGGTGGCGATTGAGCTCATTCCGAATACAGCAGCAATAGCCGTATAGAGACGATTGCCCGTGATCAGTGATACTTCATCAAAGCTGAATTTAACCACAAACGTTACTAATATCGCGATAAGCAGCCTGTCGCTGGTGTTCAGCGGGGTTTTGAGTATCCCGATCAGC
>DASZWG010000503.1:0-5226 GCA_035546675.1 Mucilaginibacter sp.
CAAAGGAAGTGAGCGCAGCCGAATGCCAGTGATACCGGCGGGCCGTCCGGCTCAGGGGACTCATGCCCTGCTGCACCACGGCCCATTTGCCCGCGTTGTTCAGGATAAAATTGTGCGTATACAACTGGAAACCGTCCTGTATGGCGGTGTTATCCACTTTGGCGCTCAGCTTGCTGCAGCGCACCAGTTCGGCGCCGTTCAGCCCGGTGCTTTCGCTCACTTTCAGCAGTTCGCCCGGCGTGCCCCGCGAGTGGCTGCCCTTGCCGCCGCAAATATAAATGCCCAGTTCGCGGCTGTGCGGGTTCACGGCGCGTTTCAAAGCGCCCATCACCGAGGTGGTGATACCCGACGAATGCCAGTCCATGCCCATCACGGCCCCCAGGCTCTGGAACCAGAAGGGATCGCTGATGCGGCGCAATACCTCATCGCTGCCGTAATCCATGATGATGGTCTCCACCACGGCCAGGCCCAGTTTGGCCATGCGCTCGGCCAGCCATTGCGGCACATAACCGTAATGCAGGGGCAGGTCGGCGCTTCCCGAACGTTTAATGCTAACAAATTTAGCAAAGTATTTTAGATTTACGAAGTTTTAGAAACTTCGTAAATCTGATATCGGTCAACTAATTGATATACAAACACAAAGCGATAAATCAAAGCAATTGCTTGCGGAGTATGGTAAAAAATGAATTTATTATTTTGCAAGCGACTGCTGGACAATGAGATAACTTTCAAATTTTGAATATTTTATTGCCAGGCTCCGTTTGCATTTAAATGGTTTACGCTCAATAATTTAGCAGGCAAAGCCTAAAAGTCTATAAAAAGTGATTGAAAATTCACTTACAGATTGATGTAACAATCTGTAATCCAATTATTTAAGTGCCGATTATTCTTTGAGACCTTTTTAGCGCTTAACTGTTTGAAAGTCAACACATTAAAGGCGTCGGGCCGGAAGTTCTTACACATTTTTTCTTTTTTCATCGTGTAATTGCCTGAAAAACAGGCCAAAAGTGTGTCAAAAATGATCGCAAACAGCCGTGAACGTGAATATGATTTCGATAACCTTTTTTTGGCCGGTTACTTTATCGTAAAGGAGTATTTCAGCCTTGCATCCTGCGAATTATCACCGATCACCAGGGTATAATCGCCGGGGTAAAGTTTCCAGCGGTGTTTGTCCATATCCCATTTCTGCAGGTCGGACACCGGAATTTTGATGGCCGCCGCCGTTTCCCCGCCCCGGGGTACCGATACCCGTTTAAAGCCTTTAAGCTCTTTGATAGGCATACGGTCGTAGTGCGGGTATTCCATATAAGCCTGTACCACCTCGTCGCCGTCCATTTTACCCGTATTTTTCACGCTGACGGTCAGGCTGATCGTGTCCTTCAAACCGTACCGTTTTGCCGGGGCGATTTGCGAGGCATATTCGAACGAGGTATAGCTCATCCCGAAACCGAACGGATATTGCACCGGACCGCTGTAATAGCGGTAGGTGCGTCCTTTCATGGCATAGTCCTGGTAATCAGGAACATCGTTTATGGAGCGGTAAAACGTGACCGGCAGGTGTCCCGAAGGCGATACTCTGCCGAAAATGATATCGGCTAAGGCATTGCCGCCTTGTTCGCCGGGGTACCAGGCCAGGATGATGGCATCGGCATAAGGCTCGATGGCCGAAATATCGACGTCGCTGCCCGCCGTCACCACCGCAATAATGGGCTTCCTGACCGCGTGGCGAAGATTCTTCATAAATGCGATCTCGCTGGCGGGGAGTTGCAGGTTCTTCTTATCGCCGCCTGATTTGGACAGGAACGCATCACCTGCCTCACCTTCCAGTACCGGCGAGAGGCCTA
Organism: Mucilaginibacter sp.; assembly: GCA_035546675.1. Lineage (GTDB taxonomy): Bacteria > Bacteroidota > Bacteroidia > Sphingobacteriales > Sphingobacteriaceae > Mucilaginibacter. The sequence goes on from DASZWG010000503.1 coordinate 1,845, forward strand.
TCACGGCGATGGTCACATCCTCGTTTCCTGCGGCCCAAATCCCGCCAAAGTGCGTGGTATCGGTGTAATTGCAGCCGAGGTCATATTCGATACGCGTTGCAGGACCGGCGGCTTTGGTGATGCCTTCGACAAAATTTACGACGTGGTCGCTCACACCATGGTAATTGCCGATCAGCGGATCGAAGGCAGCGGCATTGGGGCCGATCACCATCATGCTGGCGTATTTATCTTTATCGAGCGGCAGGATGTTATTGCTGTTCTTCAGCAGCACCATGCTTTGCTGCGCCACCTTACGCGCCAGCGCAATATGCGAAGCGTTATGGATGCTGTCGGCGCCGTAAGTATGATAGGGTATACTGTTGGGGTCATCGTAAAAACCCAGCTTAAATTCAGTCCGCAGCAACTGGAACAACCGCTCATCGACCTCTTTTTCGGTTAGCAGGCCCTGTTTTATCGCTTTGATCACATCGCTTTGCAATACGGTTGAGCAATCGAGGTTCACGCCGGCTTTAATAGCGGCGGCAGCAGTTTCGACCGGGCCGGGGAGGTATTTGTGCGTCTCGAAAACATCGTCCAGCGCACCGCAATCCGTTACCACATGCCCTTTAAAGCCCCATTCATTGCGCAGTATATCGGTTAATAGCGTTTTATTGACCGAATTGGGCACGCCGTTCACACGGTTATAAGCGCTCATCACCGATTCGACATGCGCCGAACTCACCAGCGCGTGGAAAGCATACAGGTAGGTTTCGCGCAGGTCCTTTTCATCAACAATGGCGTCAAAATGATCGCGTACGGCTTCAGGACCGCTATGCACCGCGAAATGCTTGGCCGTAGCTGATGCCTTCAGGTAGTGCGGATCATTACCCTGCAGGCCTTCCACAAATGCCGATCCCATCCTGGCAGTCAGGTACGGGTCCTCACCATAGGTTTCCTGTCCGCGGCCCCAGCGGGGATCACGGAAGATATTAATATTGGGCGTCCAGAAACTAAGGCCCATGTATTGCAGATGCCTGTTTTTTTGTATGGCCAGGTTATATTTGGCGCGCGCTTCGGTCGAGATCACATTAGAGACCTGCCTGATCAAACTGTCGTTAAACGTTGCAGCCATGCCTATGGCCTGCGGAAAGATGGTAGCTTCGCCGGCGCGCGCTACGCCGTGCAAACCCTCGTTCCACCAGTTGTAGGCCGGTATACCCAGCCGCGGCACCGCCTTGCTGTTATAGCCGAGCAGCGACGCCTTTTCTTCCAGCGTAAGCCGAGATACCAGGTCCCTGACGCGTTCGTCGAGCGGTTTGGACATATCTTTATAGACGGGGATTTGGGCTTTCAGGATTGTGCAGGAAAGACTGACAATAACTAATGGCAGGATGTACTTCAGGATGCTTCTCATAACCGGATAAACTTAAAAAATCGAGCCGGATTTTGGAAAAAGCATTTACATTAGTGGCTCGAATTAAAGCCAATTCCTGTGAGAAGAAATATCCTGATCATTTTTGCCTTTCTGATGTCTTCCATAGCCTTCGGTCAGTCTGCGCCAAAACCTTACGGTCCGCTGCCAACCAAAGGCCAGCTCAACTGGCAGGCCATGCAGATGTATTGCATCATTCATTTCGGACCGGACACTTATACTGATAAGGAGTGGGGGTACGGCGACGAGGATCCTAAAATATTCAATCCGACACAATTCAACGCCATGCAGATCGTCGGCGCGGCAAAAGCCGGGGGCTTTAAAGGGATCATTGTGGTGGCCAAACACCACGACGGTTTTTGCCTGTGGCCCACTAAAACAACCGATCATAACATCTCCCAAAGTCCTTATAAAAACGGGGAAGGGGATATCGTGCGGGAATATCGCGAGGCTTGCGACAAGCTCGGTATGCAAATGGGTGTATACTGCTCACCCTGGGACCGCAATAGTCCGCTGTATGGCAAAAAAGCCTATGTAACGGATGTATACCGAAAACAGTTGGAAGAATTGTACAGCAATTACGGAGCGCTGTTCATCGTTTGGCACGATGGCGCCAACGGCGGCGATGGTTACTATGGCGGCGCGCGCGAAGTAAGAAAAATTGACCGGTCGACCTACTATGGATGGGACACTACCTGGAATATAGCCCGGAGGCTACAGCCGAATGCAGTTATTTTCGGGGATGTTGGCCCCGATGTGCGCTGGGTGGGCAATGAGCAGGGGCATGCCGGCCAAACTTGCTGGGAGACGTATACTCCGCATGCGCCGGACCCCGGAAAGAAGCCGGGCAACGGCTATACAAAAGACTATGAAGGCACAGAAGGTCAGCGCGATGGTAAATACTGGATGCCGGCCGAATGTGATGTCCCGTTAAGACCGGGCTGGTTCTACCATAAATCCCAGGATGATAAGGTAAAATCACCCGATTCGCTGATGAACCTTTATTTTATGAGCGTGGGCAGGGGGGCCTGCCTCGATCTGGGCTTATCACCCGATCAGCGGGGGCTGCTGAATGACAGCGATGTGAATTCGCTGAAGGAATTCGGGCAGATACTGAAAAAGACCTTTGCGGTCAACCTGGCCAAAGGCGCCACACTTAAAGCCAGCAATGTACGGGGTGGAAATTATCAGAAATTCGGTCCGGCGCATTTGCTGGACAATGACAGATACAATTACTGGGCCACTGACGACCAAATTCACACACCTCAATTGATACTTAACTTACATAAACTTAAAACATTTAATATCATCAGATTAAGAGAAAATATTAAATTAGGTCAGCGAATTGATGCCGTAGCTGTGGATGCCTGGGAGGACGGCAAATGGCAGCAGGTCGCAACGGCGACCAGTATCGGCGGTAACCGGCTGATCAGGCTTGGAAAAGATATTATAACCAATAAAGTGCGGCTCAGGATAACGAAAGCGCCGGTTTGTATTGCGCTGAGCGATTTTGGATTGTTTGAAGAAACTCGTCATATATGAAAAAGTATTCTTTATTCCTGTTCGTGGCATTAACATTTTCGGTTGAAGGCGTTTGTGCAAAGTCGCTCATTGATACCCCCCAAACCGGTGATTTATACCCGGCAGGTGAGCAGCCCAAACTGATATCCAAACAATTCAGCTTTACAGAAGGCGCTTCGGTCGATAAAAAGGGCAATGTTTTCTTTACCGATCAGCCCAATAACCAGATATGGGAATACAGCGCAGATGGTAAATTGTCGCTCTGGATGGACAGCACTTTGCGCTCGAACGGCACTTATTTCGATGCAAAAGGCAATTTGATCAGTTGTGCCGATGAGCACGACCAACTGATCTCGATCAGTCCGAAAAAGAAGATCAAAATACTGGTAAACGGGTTTGAGGGCGATCTGCTGAACGGGCCGAATGATGTATGGGTTGCACCGAACGGGG
>DASZWG010000504.1:0-2798 GCA_035546675.1 Mucilaginibacter sp.
CATGCAATTCTGTAACCACCGGCTGGCGGTTGGGCGGCGGGGTAGCAATAATGGAGAGGTCGCGCGCACCCATCAGCGAAAAATGCAAAGTACGCGGTATAGGGGTAGCGGTCAGCGTAAGCGTATCTACATTGGCCCGCATCTGCTTTAGCTTCTCCTTGGTCGCAACGCCGAATTTTTGCTCCTCATCGATGATCATCAGGCCCAGGTCCTTAAACTTTACATCCTTGCTCACCAAACGGTGCGTACCGATGATGATATCGACTTTGCCGTTCTTCAGCTTTTCCAGCGTTTCCTTGATCTGCCGGCTCGATTTGAAACGGTTCACATAGTCGATGGTGCAGGGGAAGCCTTTCAGCCTTTCAGAAAAGGTCTTATAATGCTGCGCGGCCAGGATAGTTGTCGGTACCAATATAGCCACCTGCTTACTGTCGGCCACTGCTTTAAAGGCCGCCCGGATGGCAACCTCGGTCTTTCCGAAACCCACATCGCCGCAAATGAGCCTGTCCATCGGGTGGGGCGATTCCATATCACGCTTGAAATCTGCCGTGGCTTTTTCCTGGTCGGGCGTGTCTTCATAAATAAAAGAAGCCTCCAGTTCATTTTGCAGGTAAGAATCGGGGCTGTATGAAGTTCCCTCCTTTGCCTTTCTAACCGCATACAGCCGGATCAGGTCGCGGGCTATGTCTTTAACTTTTTTTTTTGTAGTTTTTTTGAGGCGTTCCCAGGTATCCGTCCCGAGTTTGTTCAGTTTCGGAACGGTACCTTCCTTGCCGCTGTACTTGGAAATGCGGTTCAGCGAGTTGATATTGACATACAACAAATCGTTATCCGCATAGATCAACCGGATCATTTCCTGCATCTTGCCGTTCACTTCCACCTTTTCCAGCCCGGCGTATTTGCCTATGCCGTGATCGATGTGCGTTACAAAATCGCCGGGTTTTAGTTCGCGCAGCTCTTTCAGCGTAATAGCCTGCGAACGCTGGTAACCTTTTTTCAGCTTGTATTTATAGTACCGGTCGAATATCTGGTGATCGGTATAGCAGGCTATTTTAAGCTCCCGGTCGACAAAACCCTCGCGAACCGAAATGTTGATCGGTGTAAATTTTACCGATTTATCCAGGTCGTCCAGTATGGCGTAGAGCCGCTCGACCTGCTTAGCCGAATCGGTCAGAATATAATTTTCAATTCCCTCAGCTTCGTTATTTTTAAAGTTATGGATCAGCAGGCTGAAATCCTTATTGAACGAAGGCTGTGGCCGCATGTCAAAACTGAAAGCGTCCGCATCCTGGTAAAAGAACTGCTTGCCAAATTCAACCAGTGGAAAATCATGCAATTGATCGGCTAACAATTTCTCGTCGATGAAGTTGAATTTCGGGTTGATCCAGTCTGGGTTCTTTTCCTTTTCGCCCGACGAAAGCGCCTTCCACAATTCCACGGCCTTTTTGTAACCGCTTTTTATCGCATCGAGCGTCAATTGCACGTCCTTTATCCATATCTGAGTATCGGGGTCGACGTACTCGAGCAGGGAAATGTTATTCTCGGTAAGGAATTTCGATTGTACGTTCGGCACAATGGTGATCGTCTTCACCTGCTCTACCGATAACTGGCTCTCGACCTCGAAAGTACGTATCGATTCGACCAGGTCGCCAAAAAACTCGACGCGATACGGCAGATCGTGTGAAAATGAAAAGATATCGACAATACCGCCGCGTATGGAGAACTGCCCCGGCTCGTATACAAAGTCAACCCGGTCAAAATCATATTCGGCCAGGAACTCGTTGATGAAATCTATACTGAGCTTGTTATTGACTGCTATCTCAAGGGTGTTTTTCTCAAGTGACGCTCGATCTATCACCTTTTCGGCAAGGGCCTCCGGATAGGTTACGATCAGCCGGCCAAATTCGGATGCATGGTTCAGCTCGTTCAATACCTCAGCGCGCGCCAGCACATTGCTGCTGTCGGGCTGTGTAAACTCAAAGGCTTTACGATAGGATGAGGGGAAAAGTAATATCTCTTTGCCGGTCAGGTTCTCCAGGTCACCCTGGAAATAAGCAGCCTCTTCCCGGTCGGGCAGCACGAATATCATGTGCGGGTGCTGCAAAAAATACAAAGCTACCGCCACCGCCGCATCGCCAGATCCGACCAAACCACGCAACTGAACCCTTGGATTTTTTGCCGCATTAAGCGCCCGCGCCAATGCTGTTACCCGTTCATCAGCTTTGTATCTTTCTAATATATCACGGATGTTCAAACAGCCGCAAATATACGAAAAAAGGCTCTCAAGACAGCCCCGGCAACCTTTTGCAGCGAAAACAGGTAATTATTGAAAACAAACCCCGCTTAAATTAGCTTTAAAGAGTGTTGATTGATTAAATATTCACCTATATTTATATAACCATTTAAACACCCACGAACATTCCGGGTATCCAGGGTTCGACGATGCCCGGCTGTCGCATAAACCTTTAAAAACAAAAAATTATGAAAAACGCATTATTATCCGGAATTATCATCGGCATATTGAGCGGTCTTTGGTTAGCTATTATGCGGTTACTGCATATACCATTCAATAGCGAACATGTTTCTCCAATTGAATTTGTTTCCGTTCTCATACCGATAGTGGGGCTGTACATCGGTGTAAAAATATACAGGGATAAAGATTTGCAAGGCAATATGAACTTTCTCGAAGCGCTGATACAATGCTTCAAAATATTGATCGCAGCGGGCGTACTGGTAGTTTTTTTGGGTATTGTTTATATCAATTATATCGATTTCGCAACTGTGAACTGGTCGGATTT
>DASZWG010000505.1:0-8333 GCA_035546675.1 Mucilaginibacter sp.
TCAACCACCTGGAATACAATATGAAGGATGCCAAGACCAATAACATTAAACTGGGACTGCTTGAGGCGCTCATGCATAAAGGCAAAAGCAAGATCATGATCATTTCGACCGTCCATCCGGTATCTTTTCTAGACTCATACGACGAACAGATCAAAAAGAGCAATATTCAGCAACAGGGTGGCAACCAGCAACCGTCAAACCCTGTACCGGAAAATGAACTGGAAAGATGGCAGGTACTTTTCGGGCACTTCCGCGTTATTATCGAGCCGCTCGAAAGCTCTCTTAAAAATAAAGATAATGTTAGAAAAGTAGAAGACAGCATCATGACGGAAACACGTTATACACATTTCCTGAAAGACATGGCAGGTATTATTCCCTCAGATGTGCTGGCTGAAACGACTGATATTGACCAAATAAGCGATTCACTGGTATTTAAATTGCAACTCACTTCGCAATATTTTTATTCGTATATCTGGCAGTCGCTAACACGCGAAGAAAAATTCCTTTTGTATGATCTGGCGGAAGACGGACTTGTCAATTCATACGACGATTATAACCTGAGTTTACTGATCGCAAAAAAACTGATAGTACGTGATGACGGCACACTTGTATTGTTTAACAAAGGTTTCCGAAACTTTATACTCACAGCAATCGGTCAAAATGAAGTTAATCGCATCAGGCAGCAGTTTAAGGAAAACAGCAACTGGGATAGCTTGAAAATACCGCTAAACCTGACCATACTGGCTATCCTGGCATTTCTGTTTGCCTCGCAGGAGGAAGCATATTCCCGAATTGTTACCTATATAACTGCATTTGGCGCAGGCATACCCGCAGTTTGGAAGATATTTTCACTGTTCGGGAACAAGGCCCAAAAGGCGGAATGATCACTATTCACGCCACTACAGCATCCTTGTTGTACTTGTTGCGATAATCAACCGGCGGCATACCGGTAATCCGTTTAAATACGTCCCTGAAAGCTTTGATATCGGTGTATCCAACATCGTACATCACCTCGTAAATTGTTTTGCGGTTGCTCTCAAAGCTTTTTTTGGCTGCTTCTATTTTTACACGCTGGATGTATTCGATCACCGTATTATGTGTCGACTTTTTGAACCTGCGTTCAAAAGTGCGGCGTACAATACCAAATTTATCCGATAGTTCATCGACCGTGATCCTGTTCTGAAAATTTTGTTCGATATATTCCTGTGCATTTTTTACCAATTCATCATCATGATCCTTCTGGCCTTTGAATATGATGAAGGGCGACTGATCGTTACGCCCCATATCGATAACGAAGAATTTTGAAGCCAATATAGCCATTTCGCGGTTAGTATATTTTTCGACCAGGTACAACAGCAGGTTCCAGTAAGAGTTAGCTCCTCCGCTCGAATACAGGTGTTTTTCCTCGGTTATCACTTTCTCATCAACAAGATCCACCTCGGGGAACATTTGCCTGAACTCGTTCGCAAAAAGCCAGTGTGTCGAGCATTTTTTGCCGTTCAGCAAACCAGTCGATGCCAGCAGGAAGGCCCCGAGACACAGGCTGGCTACTTCCGCACCTTTTTGATACTGATCAACTATCCACGGAATAAAAGCCTGGTTAATGCGAATTGCCGTCTTCAGATCGCCGCTTAATGCCGGCACAATCACCAGGTCCGTTTTTTTCACCTCGTCCAGTAGCTGGTCGGCATGAATGGAAAAAGTACCTCCGTTGAATTTCACTTCACGGCTCATGCCCACCAATTGTACATTGAATAAAGGTTGTTTACCGGCATTCCGCAAAAATTCATTCACCGCGGTAAACATGTAGCGGGGATCGGCCACAGCCTGCAATACAGCATTCTCGGGCACTAAAATGGACACTGTTTTCATACCATAAAGTTAATTCGGGGATTTGTCGCAAACAACCCGCCAGATTGTCGGATTTACGCGTTTTAAAACCTTAATAATGACACTAATTTGCATCATTCAATCAGTTAATCAAAATTAACATGAAAAACGAACTGCCAAAAGAATTAACGCTTGTTAAAGAAGCGTTACTGAACACCTTCTCGCTATTTAGTGAAGATACCCTAAATATTATTCCTTTTGAGGGAAGCTGGACCTCCGGACAGGTAGCCGAGCATATCCTGATATCCGCAACCGGCGTAGCCAGGGCGATGAGCGGACCTTTAGCGCCTGCAGAAAGAGACCCCGAGCAGCATATAAAATTATTGGGCGATATATTTCTGAATTTCGACGTCAAGCTAAATTCGCCGGATTTCGTCCGGCCTTCGGATAAGCCTAAGAACAAGGATACCCTTACCCAAAATCTATCAAAAACATTCGGCAGCATCATAACATCCGCACGCGACAAGGACACTGATCTGCTCTGCACATCATTCGAGATGCCGACATTAGGCTTTTTATCTGTTAAAGAGCTCGCATATTTTACCATAGTCCATACCCAAAGGCATATCCGTCAACTCAGGAATATAGCGGACTCGTTCGCCGGTCAAAACATCATTCAGAGCAAATAATTCATCACAGATAACCAATAAAAACTTAAAAAATGGCAACGGTAAATTCTTATTTAAACTTCGCCGGTAATACCGAGGAAGCTTTCAATTTCTACAGATCAGTCTTCGGCACCGAGTTTTCGGGTCTTATGCGCTTCAGGGAGGCGCCGGGCGGCGATAAAATGTCGCTTGAAGATCAGCAAAAGATCATGCACATTGCTTTACCTGTCGGGAACGGCAACACGCTGATGGCTACGGATATGCTCGAGTCACAGGGCCAGGTGTTAAAATCCGGGAATAATTTCAGCCTGTCTATCACCCCGGGAAGCGAGGAAGAAGCACTGCACTTTTTCAACGGGCTGTCGGAAGGCGGCAAGATAGAAGCGCCCTTTAAGAAAGAGTTTTGGGGAGCGTATTTTGGCATGTTCCTGGACAAATTCGGTGTACGCTGGATGGTTAATTACGATCCGAATACAAAATGATATTCAAAATCAGTATTATTTCTGGCGGAAATCCAAACCATTACCAGCAGTATGAACTTTCAGCAGAGCTTTTAGATAGCCCGCTGACCATTTAAATGATGATGAGACTTGAGAAAGCGTATGAACTACTCTTCCCTACTCATCATTTTTCTTTTTAGGCCTTTCTTCTCCTAACCGCAATGTATAAGCAGATTCCGAAGCATCATACGACTCTCGTAAAATATCTATATCTGCATCTTTACCTTTTTCCAGTTCCTCTGGATCAGGATCAATACCTGTGGCATGTATATCCTGCTGGCTCAACTGGTCTTCTTTATCAATTTCATCCGAATCATCTAACGGAACTTCATCTTCGGGGTCGATCATGGCTTTAAATATTTAGTACTATCAAATGTAAGTATTGCAGCTTAAATCACAAATCGCCAGTGATTAAAAGCCGAATGGAAATACTCAAACAAAAGGGACATATTAACAAAGTCATGGTTAAATTTGGCCAGGATAAATCGAACCGGTTATGAACGAACAATACCTGCAAAGCTGCATCAAACAGTTTGAATATTACAAGCTGCTTGGAGAGAAAGCTATGGCGCAACTGCCGGAAGAAAAGCTGTTTTGGCAATATAATGATGAAAGCAACAGCATTGCCGTAATTGTAAAACACCTTTGGGGAAACATGCTTTCTCGGTGGACGGATTTCCTGACCAGCGACGGTGAAAAAGAATGGCGCAACCGGGATGCTGAGTTTGAAAATGACATAATAACCAGGGAGCAGCTATTGGAAAAGTGGGACGAAGGATGGCAGTGCCTGCTTGATGCTCTTAAACAACTTAAAGAAGATGATCTGCAAAAGATCGTTTATATCCGTAACCAGGGGCATACCGTGATGGAAGCCATCAACCGTCAGTTGGCGCATTATCCGTATCATGTGGGTCAGATAGTCTTTATTGCTAAAATGGCGGCAGGAGACGAGTGGCATAGTCTGACTATACCAAGGGGACAGTCGCAGCAATTTAACGCTGAAAAATTTTCGAAGCTAAAAACCAAAAAGCACTTTACAGACGAAGTCCTGAAAAAAGTAAAGGAATAATTACCCTATTTCAGCCCGTAAACCACTACCTTATTCGAAAATGTGCCAAGATATACTTTGCCGTTAGCTATCGTTGGAGAGCAATATTTTGCGTAAGAGCCGGGCGAATCGCCGACTGTCTGCGTACTGTTCCATAGCTCTTTGGTTACGTCGCTGGCATCAAAAGCTCTCAATATGCCCGGGCTAACCGTATTACCGGCATCACCGGTTACCGCGTAAGAAGCCCAAAGTATACCTGACCCGCTTGTTGAGCCGTTGGACGAAACGGCCAGTTCCGCACCGCAATCACCACCAGGACCGTTGTCAGTTGAAACAACCGGATTCTGCGCGAATTTACCATTATTGAAAGGGAAGGCCCGCAACCTGTCATTTTCTGACCAGATATAAACAAACTCACCTGAGCTGCCTTTGAAATAAGCCGGCTGACAGTGCATACTCACATTGAGCGGTATCGTTTGCAGTACCTGGTTCGATGAACTTGAATACGCGCCCATGTTATCCTTATCCAGTAAATATACATTGCCGTCTTTGCAACCGGTAACGTAATAATTTGAATTGGGTATCAGGAATGTACCCATCACCCCGTAATCCAGGTCGTTATTGTTCAGATCAAGATAATTTGTCGGCGTAAAATAGCTGGTTAATTGCAAAGTTGATCCCGAAGGAGTCAGCTTCAGCGCACTCTCCCCCCTGTCTGTCGGATCAGTCGGATCAGGATTGGGCGATTGTTCATCGGTTCCGTTACCGGTAGTCCTGAAAAGATTACCTTGCCCTACCGTGCCATTGCCGGTGGTGATGTACAGGTTGCCCTGTGCATCGGCTGCAGTGCCCATTCCGCTTTCCCATATCCCGCCGTTCTCGCCATTAGGCGTATCGTTATAAACAATATTTTGCTGTAATGTTTTCGCATCATAGCCCAATATCCAGCCATGATACGGATTCCAGTCGCAATGGGATGAGAAAGTGATGTAAACCGTACCATTAACCAGCGTTAAACCCTGCCGCTGATTATTCCTGAGCGGATCAAAGCTTACTACATTATTTACGCTGCCATCGCCGGTACCTGTAACACTGGCGCTGATCTTAACCGGGCTACCACTGCGATCGCTGCCATCTATTATGCTAACCGCGTGCAGATATTGTACAAAATTCTTCCCATCGGTACTTCTGGCAACAAAATACATGGTTTGCGCTGCCGAATCGATGACGGGAGTACCAACTATCCCGATATTATGATAAAAATCGGTATATGGGCTGCACCACGAAGAAGACATATCTCCTGCATTGGGCGGCCTCATCCCGCTTTCTGTATAATTTTTCTTCCAGTAAAGGTTTCCGTTATCGGCATTATACGCATAAACCGAATTATTAACCGTCGCTATGTAAACAACATTATGTGTTCCGGAACTGATCGACAAATTTCCTACAACAAGCGGCTGGGCATATACCTGGTCGTCTACCGCAAGGTTGAAGAGCTTACCGAATGTTTTTGAGTTAACATTGGTTGTCGTCAATACCGTTTCATCATTGTTCCATCCGGCCCTTGTGTTATTATTGTGCTGTGTAAGAACAGATATATGCTGTGTATTTGTCGAGTCCCTGGATTGAGTACCTCCGCCATTGGTCGGATGAACTGTTTCTTTTTTTTTACAGCCGCAAAAAAATGCGATCAGCAGAAAAGGTAATGCTAGCTTTCTGATCATATATGGTTTTCAGGTTTTAATAGGTAATTATATTACGAATAAAGCGCAATATAAGTTTTTAACGAAAAACTTCGGAACAGGTTTATAGGTTTTAGTTGTGACGAGTAAGAATAAGTTGCTATTTCAATCCGTAAACAACAACCTGGTTCGAAAATGTAGCCAGGTACACTTTGCCATTAGCAATAGTAGGGGAATCAAATTTTGCCCAGTTACCGACAGCATCCGCTTTTATCTGGTCGCTGTTCCAGAGTTCCTTGCTGACATCGCTTGCATCAAATGCTCTTAAAATGCCATGATAATATTTGTAAAACCCATGGCCAAGTGAGTTAATAGAATAGGAGGCCCAGAGAATACCCGTACCTGTTTTAGTGCCATTTGATGAAACAGACAGATCAGCGCCAAAAGTTAGGGGTCCGCTGGTTGCAACAAAATCCTTGAACGGTGAAAGCTTGCCGCTTGCCCGGTTAAATGCGTACGAATGCAGTGGCTCATTTTCCGGCCAGACATATACCAATTCATTTGTACCGCCATTAAAGTAAGCCGGCTGACAACGCAATGTTTCGGTACCGGGGATTGTTTGCCAATTTTGATTGGACGCCCCGGAATATCCACCCATATTGTCCTTATCTAATAAATAAAGGCTTCCGTCTTTGCAACCCGTGAAATAATAATTGGAATTGGGTATCAGAAAAGTGCCCATTACGCCATAATCAAGATCATTCACATTCAGATCAAAATAATTTGTCGGCGTGAAATAACTGCTTATCTGCAAAGTGCCGCCTGAAGGTGTCAGTTTCAATGCACTTTCCCCCCTGTCTCTAAGGTCGGCCGGGTCAGGGTTGGGGGCATTTTCACCGGTTCCGTTGGATGTTTCATAATATAAATTACCCTTCCCTACCGTTCCGTTGCCCGTCGTAACATACAGATTACCCTGGTTATCTGCAGCTATGCCCATACCACTTTCCCATATTCCGCCATTCTCTCCGTCGGGCGTATCGTTATATATGATACGCTGCTGAAGTGTTTTTTCGTCATAACCTATGATCCAGCCGTGATAGGGGTTCAGATCACAATGCGAAGAAAAGCTGATATACACAATACCGTTGACAAGCGCCAATCCCTGCCGCTGATTGTTAAGCTTGGGATCAAAGTGTACCATGCCATTTGTGCTTGCATCGCCGGTACCGGGAACACTCGCTTCAATTTTTACCGGGCTTCCGGTCTGCTCCGCTCCTGTCAGGATATCTACAGCATGGAGGTACTGCACAAAACCATTCCCACCGCAACTCCTGGCAACAAAATACATGGTTAGGGCGGCAGAATCGATTACAGGCGTACCGACTATACCAATATTATACCTGAAATCCGTATAGGGGTTACACCACCAAACCGGCGATGTCAGATCGGTTGCATTGGGCGGCCTCATCCCGCTTTCTGTGTAATTTTTCTTCCAGTACAATTTGCCGTTATCGGCATCAAATGCGTACACTGAGTTATTAACTGTAGCTATAAAAGCAACGTTTCTTAAACTGGATCCCATGGGAATGCTGCCAACCACCAATGGCTGGGCATAGATATCATCATCTACAGGAAGAATAAACAATTTGCCAAAATGCGCAGTGTTAACATTAGCTGTAGTTAAAGCCGTTTCATGGCTGTTGAGCCCTGCCCTGGTATTGTCAAAATGCTGGGTAAGCATCGAAATATGCTGCACATTGACCGAATCATCCGTCTGTGTAACAGGAGCGACAACGGGGTTTATCTTGTCCTTCTTCTTACAAGCCACACCCAAGATGATCAGTAAAAATCCTAATACCGTTTTTTTAAGCATAAGTCTCTTAATAAAATCCAGTTTCAGAAATTAAAAGGGTATCAATAGGAAAATAACCGGCTTACTGCCAGTGCAATTTAAAACTAATTTTATAGTAATGCAACTAAAAATTAAGTTTCCTAATGAGGTTGTTTTGATAATCGGCTATGTAAACATTTCCGGCGTTATCGACAGCAACGCCAAAAGGTTTATAAAATGAAGCTTGCAAGGCATCCCCGTTCGCTGCACCAGGCAATCCGGTCCCGGCTACTGTAGTTACAGTACCATCGGGAGTTATTTTTCGTATTTTATTGTTACCTACGTCGGCAACGTAAACATTTCCGTTTCCGTCAACAGCAATTCCACAGGGATGTGAAAATGAAGCCGCCGGCCCCTTCCCGTCTGCCGACCCCTTATTATGCTTACCTGGTTTGGCCGGCTTTCCCGCAAGCGTAGTTACCATGCCGCCTGCGTCTATTTTACGAATCGTGTTGTTATAACAGTCGGCAACATATAAGTTTCCTTTATTATCGGAGGCAATACCCTCAGGCAGGTAGAATGATGCCGATGTGCCTTTTCCGTCTTTGGATCCGGGATTACCATCGCCCGCAAAAACGGTCATTTTCCCGTCTTTGCCGATCTTTCGGATGACATCCTTAGCAAAATCTGTAAAATAGATGCTTCCGTCCCTGGCAACCGTGACGCCTTGCGGATTGTCCAGCCTTTCGGGGTTTTCAGGATGATCTTTTGTTG
>DASZWG010000506.1:0-3146 GCA_035546675.1 Mucilaginibacter sp.
TTCTTCCAGTTCCTCTTTCTGGCGGGTGATTTCAGATGTTCGTTCGGCCACTAGCTTTTCCAGCTCCGTGTTCTTCATCACCGCCATCTTCAGCTCTTCTTCCTGCTTGCGCGATGCCGCCCAGCGGGCAAACATCCATACGAACGCGGCCGCAGCAGCGATATCAAACCAGCCGTGGTTCTTGTCGTAAAAATCCCCCGCAACTAAAGCAGTGATGCCGGTTATAATGCCCACGCCGGCAAGCGGGTAGGTAGCCAGGAAAATTTTGCGCCAGGGCCTGAAATCTTCTTCCCTGTCGGCATAAAACACAAGAGCAAGCAGTAACCCGGCCCCGATCAGGTCATCAACCCCATCCTCAAAAGCCAGCTTTGCACCGATGTAAAGCAACAGCATCACCCAGCCGGCGACATTGATCAGCGCGTGCCACTTGGCGTACAGCGGGGTAAACTTGAACCGCTTGTTCAGGCGCCTTGAAAGTATAAAAGCGGCAAGGAAGTAAAGTATATCCATAATTTATTACAAGATGGATCCGAAAAGCTAAAAATAATTATTTCGGATCAAGAAATCGGTAATGAGACGACAAATTCCGTGTATTCACCTTCCCGGCTATTTATTTCGATCTTCCCTCCATGCCCCTTCACCACAATTTCGTAGCTTAAAGATAAGCCGAGCCCCGTGCCCTCGCCCGTAGGTTTGGTTGTAAAGAAGGGTTGCATGATTTTTTCTTTAATTGCATCCGGTATGCCGGGGCCATTATCCCGCACAGATATAATGATTCCCCTTGTTACACCTCCCTCAGGGGGTAGGGGGGCTGTAGTCACCGTAACAGTTGGTTTATAATCCGGCTCGGCAGTTTTTGCTTTCTGATGAACGGCATAAAAAGCATTGTTAAACAAATTGAGCAGCACCCTGCCGATGTCCTGCGGTACAATGTTGACCTTCGGCAGATCTTCGTCGAAATGCGTTACCATTTCGGCGTTAAAGCTTTTGTCCTTCGCCCGCAAACCGTGATAGGAAAGGCGTAAATATTCATCCGCGAGTTTGCTGATATCCGTCGGTTCCTTCACATCGCTGCCGGCCCGGCTGTGCTGCAACATGCCTTTTACAATGGCGTCGGCGCGTTTGCCGTGATGGGTTATTTTCTGCTCGTTATCGATCAGGTCGTTAATGAGTTCGATCTCTAATTGCTCATCCCTTTCAGCTTTGGGCTTTAAGCTTTCCGCTTTCAGCTCTTCGAGCATTTCCGTATTCACCTCGGCGAAATTATTGACGAAGTTGAGCGGGTTCTGTATCTCGTGGGCAATGCCCGCGGTCAGTTCGCCCAGCGAGGCCATCTTTTCCGACTGGATCAACTGCGCCTGTGTGGCTTTCAGGTCTGTCAGCGATTTTTTTAATTCGGCTGTACGGGCTTCAACCTGCTGTTCCAGTTCAATCTTTTGCTCCTCGATCAGTCGGGCGCGTTCCATTTCTTTTTCGAACGATAGCTGTGCAAGCCTTTGCTGCGTGTCGCGGAAGCGTTTAAACAATATCCACGAGAAGATGATCACCAGCCACGCAAAAAAGAGGAATTCGGCCAGAGTACTCCATACCAAAGTCCATTGAACAATGTGGGGGATGGGTATTTGAAACAGGTAATGCAATGTCGAAAATGTAAAGCCGCTGGTATAAACCACGCTCCACCACAGCAATTGCGGCAGCAAGGCGTATATACCTAGCCTCACCTGACCCTGCGATCCGCGTATACGCATGAGCGCAGTGACGAGTATGAACGGCATATAGGTGTACACGACCAGGTTACACGACAGGTTGATGATCAGGAAAGTGTTATACGAAAGCGAAGGAGGTAAATAGTAGATCGTTAGCCAGGCAATGATGATAACATAACTCAATACGACCAGGAATTTGTCCCAGCGCGGGAACCTCGTCTTCACCGATAAAAAATGACGCACGAAGTGCATCAGCATAAAGAATTCACCCGCCAGTACCCAGGCATACAGATAATGGGCCAGGTACGGGTACTCTGCAAAAACCGCGATATTGGCAACGGATATGAAATAATAGAGCCCGAGAAACAATAAAAAGAGCGAAAAATACAGGTATACGCGTTCACGGACGGTATTATAAAACAATAAATTGACCAGGAAGGCAAGGAGCAGGAACCCGAAGATCACCGAGCCGCCGACGGTATAGCTGTCGCTGTCGGTATCCACATATCCTTTTTTGATCGCTGCATCGGCAAAGCCGATGGTAAACTGGAAAAATTTTGGTTTATAGATCCGGAAATCGAATACATCCCGTTCATAAATGTCAACTTCCTGGCCGGTATCGATCGCAACGACAAATTGTGTGATCTTTTTCAGTCCGTTCCGCATGCTCCAGGGGACAAGCTCGCCGGTGGTTTCCGTGCGCCATTTGTTTTTACCTGCGGGCAGGTATAGCCAGGCATAGGCCACATGCTCGGGGATGGTCAGCTTTACCGTGTGCGAAAGCGTGTTTCTGAACCGGTAACGGAGCCAGTAGGTATCGATGGCATAGTCGCATCCGTTAGCACGGGTGGTATTGCTGTGGAATTTATCATTATATGCCGGGCTGCTCACCTGGTTTATGGTCAGTTTCCCGCCCGGGTCCTCCAGCAGTTGCCAGTATTTATCGTCAATATCCTGCTGCGCTGCGGTATCTGATTTTATTTCATATACAGGCGGCCACTTATCCTGTGCCTTTACAACAGGTAAACTCAGGACAAACAAGATCAAAAATCCGTACAGAGTTTTCATGTAACAGGCCCGGCTTAATTCAATGGTAATTTAATTATAAATGCCGAATATTCGCCTTCAACGCTGTCAACCTCCATCTTTCCGCCATGCCCCTTCACCACTATATCATAGCTTAATGATAAACCCAGCCCGGTTCCCTCACCTGTTGGCTTGGTTGTAAAGAAAGGCTGCATGATCTTGTCCTTAACCGCGTCGGGTATGCCGCTGCCATTATCTTTTACCCGGATAATGGCCTGCCCGTCTTCGGAAGCTGTTTCCACCTCGATCAATGGCTTGTAATCATCCCCAGCCGTTTTTTTCTTTTGCTGTGTGGCGTAAAATGCGTTGTTGAACAGGTTCAGCAATACCCGCCCGATATCCTGCGGTACCAGG
>DASZWG010000507.1:0-5570 GCA_035546675.1 Mucilaginibacter sp.
CTTTATAACCGTCCGCAGGAAATTAAGGAGCTGCTCGAAACGCTCACCCTTCAAACTTACCGGCAGTTTGAGGTGCTGGTGATCGAGGACGGCTCGGTGAACGATGCGGAAGATATTGTAAAGAGTTTTGAGGGAGCGTTAGATGTAAGATATTTCAAAAAGCCGAACGAGGGACAGGGTTTTACCCGGAATTTTGGCTTTGAACGCGCCAGGGGCGACTACTTCGTCATTTTCGATTCGGACTGCCTGATCCCCGAAAACTACTTGCAGGTGGTAAACGACCGGCTGCAAACCGACTGGCTCGACGCCTACGGCGGTCCCGATGATGCGCATCCTTCATTTACCCCGGTGCAAAAGGCCATCAGCTACAGCATGACGTCGCCTTTTACTACTGGCGGCATCCGGGGCAATAAAAAAGGCATAGGTCAGTTCCACCCGCGCAGCTTTAATATGGGCGTGTCGCGTAAGGTTTGGGAAACGGTGGGCGGTTTTATCATCACGCGCTCGGCCGAGGATATCGAATACAGCATCCGCATCCACAAAGCGGGCTTTAAGATCGGACTGATACCGGATGCGAAAGTATACCATAAGCGCCGCACGAATTTCCGGCAGTTCTTCAAGCAACTGCATTTTTTTGGCCGCGCCAGGATCAACCTCTATAAATTTTTTCCTAAGGAACTTAAGGCTGTACATTTCTTCCCTGCGGTATTTACGCTCGGCCTGCTGTTCACCATCATAGTCAATTTTGCGTGGTGGCCGCTGGGCAGAATTTGCGACATCCTGCTGTGTATCTACGTTTTATTGTTATTTTTTCATTCCTGGTATCGGAATAAATCGATAAAAGTTGCATTTTTGAGCATTATTGCTGCCTTTACACAACTGATAGCCTATGGATTCGGGTTTATGCAGGATTTCTGGAAGCGTGTTGTTTTAAACAGATCATAAGCTGAGTATGTACCACCCCTTTTCCGTCGCAGACACACTCAAAACTGCCTGGTATCTGCTGAGAAAAAATTTTGCCGTCATTTCGATCTATTCCATCATCGGATTTGTCAGTATCATTATTCTCAGTTTTATCATTTACGTTTTTCTGTTCGGAAACATTGTAACATCGATAGGCATTGTTGCTCTTTTGATCTGCATCAGCTTTATTTTCCTGGGTTTTATCAAGCTGCTTTTTCAGCTTATCGATAAGGAATATTATGATTTTGAATTCGGCGATATCGTACCCGGTATCCGGATGCTTTTCAGCTATTTACTGCTTTTAATCATGGTGAGCACGCTTTCGGTAATCATCACCAACGCGATCAAGGCCCTTGAACAAGGCTGGACCCAAAGCATACTGGGTATCGTTACCTGGGCTTTCTTCCAGTTCTTTTTCCTGTTCTATTTCCCGATATGCGCTTGTTTTATCGTGGATGATGCCTCTGGTCCGCTCGAATCGGTGATACAAAGCTTTCAACTGATCAGGGGCAATTTTCTCAAATATGTGTTATTGTTTATTGTTATCGAGGCCATGGTTTTTGTCGGTTCGATAACTATTCTGGGCATGCTGTTTGTTGTACCTTTCGTCAATATCATACTGGTTGTCGCTTACCGCAAACTCATTTACAGCCAGCAGGATGTGGATGACAACTTGTCCGAAACCAATTGATCATGGGTTTAAAATCTGTTCTGAGCCGTGTTTTTGCAGCCTGGGCGGGCCGCGAGACTTACCGCGTGCGGCAGCATTCGGTTGCGCTTCAGCAGAAAACCTTCGATCACCTGATCTCTAAAGCTAAAGACACCGCTTTCGGCCGCGATCACCACTTTGAAGGGATCAAAAACTACGGCGACTTTAAAAAGCGCGTACCGATCCGCGATTATGAGGATCTTCGGCCCTATATAGACCGCATTACGCACGGCGAAGAAAATGTGCTTTGGCCCGGCAAGCCCGAATATTTAGCCAAAACATCGGGCACGACCTCGGGCGTTAAGTACATCCCTATTTCCAAAGAAAGCATGCCCGAGCATATCCGCGCTGCCCGCAATGCGCTGCTGAACTATATCCGCGAGACAGGCAGGTCCAATTTTACCGAAGGGAAAATGATCTTCCTGCAGGGCAGCCCCAAACTCGATAAAAAAGCCGGGATCGCCGTGGGCAGGCTATCGGGCATTGTGGCCAACCTCGTACCGGCTTACCTGCAAAAAAACCGGTTACCGAGCTATGAAGTAAACTGCATCGAGGACTGGGAGCAAAAAGTGGATGCCATTGTGGAAGAGACCATCAGCCAGGATATGCGCCTTATATCGGGCATACCGCCCTGGTGCCAGATGTATTTCGACCGGCTTAGCGCCCGTACCGGAGGCAAAAAGATCAAAGATATTTTCCCGAACTTTAAGCTCTTCGTTTACGGGGGAGTCAACTATGAGCCCTACCGCGCAAGGATTGAGGACAGCATCGGTTTTGCGATCGATTCTATTGAAACTTATCCTGCTTCGGAAGGCTTCATTGCCTACCAGGATTCGCAAAAGGACAAAAGTCTGCTGCTGCTTACCGATGCGGGTATGTTTTACGAATTTATCCCTGAAGAAGAATATTTTAATGGGAGTCCTGCCCGGCTGAGTCTGCAGGATGTGGAGTTGGGCAAAAATTATGCGCTGATCCTGAACACAACGGCTGGCTTGTGGGGTTACAGCATAGGCGATACGATCAAATTTGTATCGAAAGATCCTTATAAGATCGTGGTCACCGGGCGTATCAAGCATTATATTTCGGCTTTTGGCGAGCATGTAATAGGCGAAGAAGTGGAACAGGCCCTGATGAGCGTGGCGAACGCCGAAGGTGTAGATATTGTTGAATTTACCGTAGCGCCGCAGGTAAACCCGTCCGGAGGCGAATTACCTTATCATGAGTGGTTCGTGGAGTTCGGTACCCAACCCGCCGACATGGCTGCCTTCGCTTTAAAGGTTGACGAAGCGCTGCAAAAGAAAAATATTTACTATTTTGACCTCATACAGGGTAACATTTTACGCCCCCTGGTTATCCAAAGCCTGCAAAAGGATGCTTTTATCGATTATATGAGGGCGCAGGGAAAATTAGGGGGACAAAATAAGGTTCCGCGGCTATCCAACGACAGGAAGATAGCGGAGGGGTTGGAAAAATATATCGCCCCACCCAACCCTCCCCGGAGGGGAGGGCTTTAAAGAAAGTCTCCCCTGCCTGTCTGAAAGGACTCCTTTTGGAGGGGGATTTAGAGTGGGCTGACAAAAAAGAATAATGCATATTAAAAACATAGCAATTTTAGGATCGACCGGGAGCATCGGCACACAGGCGCTGGAAGTGATGGGCGAAAACCCTTCGCTCTTCAGGCCGTACGTGCTGACGGCGCAGAACAATGCCGAATTGCTGATACAGCAGTCGCTCAGGTTCAAACCCGCTTACGCCATTATTTGCAATGAGAAATATTACCCGGTTGTTAAAGATGCGCTGAAATCGACGGAGGTTAAAGTCTTGTCCGGCATCGAAGCCATTAACGAGATTGTTACTCTGCCCGGGATCGATATGGTGCTGACTGCCATGGTGGGTTTTGCCGGTCTGCAGCCGACGATCAACGCCATTAAAGCAGGCAAAGACATTGCCCTGGCCAACAAGGAAACACTCGTTGTGGCGGGCGAACTGATCACCATGCTGGCCAGGCAGCACGGCAGCCGTATTTTGCCCGTCGATTCGGAACATTCGGCTATTTTTCAGTGCCTGGAAGGAGAAGACAGCGGCACGGTCGAAAAACTGATCCTCACCGCGTCGGGCGGGCCATTCAGGGGTAAAAGCGCCGATTTCCTGGCAGGTGTAACGCCCGAAGCGGCGCTGAAGCATCCAAACTGGGTAATGGGCTCCAAAATCACCATCGATTCGGCTTCACTGATGAATAAGGGTTTGGAGGTGATCGAGGCCCGGTGGCTGTTCGGCATCCCGCCCGAAAAGATCGAGGTGGTGGTGCACCCGCAGTCGGTCATCCATTCCATGGTACAGTTCAGGGACGGATCGATCAAAGCGCAAATGGGTCTGCCCGATATGAAGCTGCCTATTCAGTATGCGCTGGCTCACCCGTCGAGAATATCCAACCAATTTAAAAGATTCGATTTTACGGCCTACCCCAGCCTGACGTTCGAAAAACCCGATACCGCTACGTTCCGCAACCTGGCTCTGGCCTTCGAAGCCATACAACAGGGCGGTAATATGCCCTGCATCGTCAATGCGGCCAATGAGATAGCGGTAGCCGGCTTCCTGGGCAACAGCCTCGGGTTCCTGGCCATGAGCGGGATCATAGAGGAATGTATGCAGAAAGTCGCCTTTACGGCCAGCCCCGGTTTGGACGACTATTTGAATACTGACAAGGAAACACGCATCTTTGCGCAAAATTTAATCCGTAAAACATCGTTAAAGACGTTCACAAACTGACATAAACAAAGAATGGATATAGTGATCATGGTGGGCCAGTTGCTGCTGGGCCTTTCAATTTTAGTAATTCTGCACGAGTTCGGGCATTTTATAGCGGCCCGCGCCTTCGGCATCAAGGTCGAGAAATTCTACCTGTTCTTCGATGCCTGGGGTGTGAGCCTGTTTAAATTCAATTATAAAGGCGTCGAATATGGCATCGGCTGGCTGCCGCTTGGCGGCTATGTGAAGATAGCCGGAATGATCGACGAATCGATGGATAAGGAACAATTGGCAGGTCCGCCGCAACCCTGGGAATTTCGATCAAAACCCGCATGGCAGCGTTTGATCGTGATGCTGGGCGGTATTACAGTGAACATCATCGTAGGTATTTTCATCTTCTGGATGCTGACGGTCAGGTACGGCGAAACCTACATACCAATGAGCAGCGTGAAATATGGCATTGTGCCCGGCGAAGTAGGCAAAAAGATAGGCCTGAAAGCCGGCGACCAGGTGATCGGCGTCAACGGCAAACCGGTTCAGAAGTTTGAGGACCTGGATAATCCCAAAATATTCCTGGATAATTCGGTGATGAACATTCGCCGCGGTAATCAGAATTTGAATATTCCCGTTCCGGCAAGTATCCTGAACGATATTTCGGATCGCGGCATCAATGGTATCGACGCTTTCATCAGCCCGTTGCCGCGCGCAAAATTTTTGGTTGATTCGGTACCGGCCAAAAGCAATGCTGCCAAAGCTGGTCTTGCAAAGGGCGACAGTATTGTGGCTGTAAACGGGAATAGCGTGGCTTTTTTTGATGAGCTCCAGGATCAGTTGGACCATAATAAAAATAAAAAAGTTCAACTGACGGTTGTTCATAACCACACCACTGAGCAATTGAATGCACAGGTTGACTCGGTTGGCAAACTGGGCTTCTATGCCAAAGGCATCGAGCCTAAAACCGTTACAACAAAATACAGCTTCTTCGATTCATTCCCGATCGGCGCATCCCGTGCGTGGGCCAACTTTGCCGATAATGCCAAAGCGCTGAAGAAAATAATAACCGGCCAGGTAAAGGCGCAAAAAGCTATATCGAGCCCCATAGGGATCGCTCGTATGTATGGCAGCCATTTCGACTGGGTCAGGTTCTGGA
>DASZWG010000508.1:0-3612 GCA_035546675.1 Mucilaginibacter sp.
CTTCGATCCCGGGAAGATTTGATCTATTTCATGATATAAGATATACGTCCCGAAAGGTATCTTATCAGTGCTGGATAAAGTGGGGCTCCAGTTTAATGGAGAAGGCTTGTTATACTCGGCAACCACATACAGGATGAGCAGAAATGTAGCGATCGAAAAATATATCTTAAAACTTCTCATGCCACACGTTTATAAAAATCCCGGAATAAAAGATCGATGTCACGGTATACCGGTGAATCGATGATAAAATCGCCGTACCATACATATTCAAACTGGCGGGTAAGCCGGCTGAATACCTCTTTCTGCCCGGCGTCCTTCAGTTCGTTTATGTAATTGTTGTTCGTTTTCTCGGCGCGCCAGTCGATAAGCCCCGACTCGCTGAGCTTTTTCAGGCATTTGAGATACAATAATCGTACGGCTAACCGGTAATTATGCGCCGAAACAGCCTTTTCGATTTCGCTGTCAAAGTCGATCGCATGGATATCTTCCAGGTATTCCTGGTACGGCAGCGACGTGTTTGCAGACTTGCGGCGAAATATATTTCGGGGCTCAATTCCGGCGGCTTTGAGTATGAAGTAAATCAACGCGGCTATTCCGCCCAGCACCAGCAGTATCTCGAAGATTTGAAATATAATGGCTAGGATAGATACCCCCTGCCCAACCCTGAGCGTGAACAGGTTCTGCAGCCAGTTCCAGAACCAGCGCCAGAAACGTCCCCACCATGAGAGACTTTCTTTCGCTTCATTATATTGGAATTCAGGATTGCTGTTATATTTTTCCAATACTGCTTTATCAAAACCGCGCACATTGACAGTGGTGGTATCATATTTCAGCACAGCCTTTGCATGCGGCTTTTTGGTGGCGCCGCCTGCGCCGGTATTCAGGGCCAGCATCAGAAATATCAGGTATAAAAAGCGCATGTCAATATTCTTCGGGAGTTGAATCTGCCGCCGGAGCCGACGAACCAAACTGGTTCATGCGCTCCATCAGTCCCGTTCCCTCCTTGGTTTCGGTCAGGTTGAAATAACAAAATCCTATGGCTACGATCAGCAGGATCTGGAAAACATGGGCCACCGTTTCCAGCACTGTTGTGAGGATCGCTATCGGCAGGGACAAGGCTACGCCATCACTCAGGTGAAGAAAAAAATTTCCGGCCCCCAATATAGCTGCGGGAATGGCCACTATAAGATTTACCACATACAGGATGATATAAACAACGATGATGACGCCAAATGTTGCCCACCAGTTATCCTTGATGAGCCGGAATGACTGATTGAAACCATAACCGAAGCTCCCGTTCTCTACGATCATGATAGGTGCCACGAGCGCAAAGATCGTTCCCAGGTAGATACCAGGCAGGAGACAAAATACAAGCCCTGCAACGGTCAGCAAGCCCAAAACAAAATCACACCACAGTATCCGCAGGAAGAAGTATTTAAAATATCCCCACATCTCTTCGGACGTCGGCGGAGTGTTTTGCTTTTGCTTGTACAGGGCCATATAACAAAGCACAGTCACTTTAATGGCCGTATATTCAAGCAGTATAAAAATAAATACCAGGAAATACCCGCCAAGCAATGAGTAAAAGCGCGAAAAATAATCTTCCTGGAAACCACCGGGAGTTATGCTGTTCGCAAATGCCAGGACCCTGATCTTTAGGAGGACCAGTATAGCCGCCTCGGCAAGCATAAAAAAACCACAGAAAATAAAAAAATACTTGACCAGCGGTTTAAAATTCTGCCTGATAAAAGTAAAGGTATCATTAATGATCTCCCCGAAATCACGGGCTTTTGCCAATTCAATATTCGTCTGCATACAAGGTTTGGTTTTTATAGATCTTATTAGGGTAAATGATAATGTACCAGATAATGAACAGCAGCGATGCTCCCAGTATGCTCACACTCAGCCAAACCGGCATCCCGGTATGACGCGTTACAAACCCTTCAAAAAAAGCAGCGATAATGAACAGCGGAGCCAGGCCGATCGCCATTTTCATACCATCCTTAGCTCCCCGCTTCACCGACTCAAGCCGGGTATAGGTCTTCGGGAAAAGCAGGCTGTTGCCCAGCACCAGGCCGGCTGCTCCGGCTATGATGAGCGACGATATTTCGATGGTGCCGTGTATGAAAATAACCAGTACAGATTGCATCCCCAGCCCTTTGCTGAAGAAATAATACTCGAACGAACCCAGCATCAGCCCGTTCCTGAACAGCAGGTAGACCGAACCGACCGAAAAAACAATGCCGCATACAAATGTTATCAGCGATACATAAATGTTATTGCTGGCGATCATGAAAAACATCCTGAACTCGCCCTGGCTGTTATAGATGCCGAACGGATGACCTTTGGCGATGTTATCATTGGTCATGTCGACATAATCGTTACCCAGTATCAGCCTGATAAAATTATCATCGTACTTGGCCGACAGCACCCCCATCAGCGTGAATATCACAAAAAATAGAAAAGCGTAAAGCAGTTGCTTCTCGTAGGTTTTGAAAAGTAAAGGAAGCTCCGTCTTCCAGAAAGTGATAAAACGGTTGCTGCGTTCCGTCCTGTTTTTGTAGATCGACTGGTGCAGCTTTGCCGCCAGGCCGTTCAGGTATGCCGTGGTCTTCGACTTCGGGTAAAAGGTTTTGGCATAAGCCAGATCGTCGGTTATCTGGATAAACCTATCGGCAACCTCGTCCGGGTCGCTGGCAGGAACCTGTTCAAAGCCGGCCCACTTTTCCGCATTTTGTTTTACAAACAGGGGTTCGCGCATTAATGATGGTTTAAGTATAATGACGGCTTTAAAATAAACACAATAATTTTATCTTTCAACTAAAAAAGTATATTAGGGCCTAAAATCACCTTATGCAAACCATCAGGATCACCACCTCACAAAATGTTGATATTGATTACGAGGTAGCCGGATTGGGAGAACGCATCCTTGGGCGGCTCATCGATCTCGGTATTCTCGCCGCATTATATTTTGCGGGATTGTTTGGTGCAGGTATAGCCGGAGCTCTGTCAGGCTCGGATACGGTGATAATCGTGCTGCTCGCCATCTATGGTACCATTTTCGTTTTTTACGACCTGGTGTTCGAGATCCTGATGAACGGCCAGAGCATCGGTAAACGCATCATGAAGATCAAGGTCATCAGCTTAGACGGCGCACAGCCCAGGGTTGGCCAGTACCTGCTGCGCTGGCTGTTTCGTATCGTCGATTTTTTACTTTTTGAGCCGGGAGTGGTAGCCCTGGTCGCCGCTGCTGTAAATGAAAAGACCCAGCGTGTAGGCGATATGGTAGCGGGTACGCTGCTCATCAGGACATCGCCCCGAACCAAATCGAGCAGTATTGTTTTTATGCCCGTTAACGACGGTTACCAGCCCGTGTTCAGTGAAGCCGGCCGGCTGAACGACCGCGACATCGAACTGATACACGAGGTGATACAATCCTATATCAAAACCGGCAACAACATCATTGTTTACAGGATGGCGCTGAAAGTGAAGGAGCACCTGGGCATCACACCCCCGCAGGGCATGAACGATATGTCATTCCTGCAAACCATCATTAAAGATTACAACCACATCAGTTCACAGGCCGATATTTTATAAAGCGCCCGGAAGTGA
>DASZWG010000509.1:0-2843 GCA_035546675.1 Mucilaginibacter sp.
TTGTAAGCCCCGTGGAACTGGATGTGCAGGTGGTGTGCTGCGGCCTTACGCAATATTTCTTCCTGCATATTCACCATTTCCTGGTCGTCGCGGTCCATAAAATCGCACATCAGGCCTTTTATACCCCATTTTTCGTATTGATCGAACGTCCGGTCAAGATTGGGATACAAAGCATAAAAATGCACCCACACGCGTATGCCCACGCCCACTTTAGCCGCCGAATCGCATAACTGCTGCATATCCAGTCCGGGTACGGCTTTCCAGGGTTCGGCATGAGGCCCCGGCTGAAAACCACCGCCATCATTCACATACCACTCGTGCAGACCGTATTCGACCACGGTGTGATATTTGAACCCATACTTAGCGCAGAAGTTAACATAGTACATATTGAAATCGTAGTTGTTGCCGGGCGCCCACGAGGTATCGGGCGATACGTTGCCGTTCCACCAGGGAAAAGTGGTTTTGCCGGGTTTGATCCACGATACATCTTTGATGCGGCAGGGTTCGGCCAGGTTGGTCAAAATGTTCGATTCAATAAGCGCCCCTACCCTGTCGCTGATCAGCATCACCCTCCAGGGACTGTTATGCGGCAATTTAGCTTTTACTTTGATCTCGGTTTGGTGCGGCAGCGGCGAAAGGCTGCTTCGTAAAACACCATCATGTTTGATAAGGTACATGCCCGCATAATCGAGCAGATCGGCCTCGGTTATCGCCATATAAACGCCTTTAGGGTATTGGAAAAGCGCCGGGAGATCCATCAGCGTGTCCGGCTTGATCTTGCTCACAGGCAGGCGGTCGTACAAACCTTCGTGTGATGTGGTATAGTTCTCTCTGAAAAGCGTCAGGGCCACCGGATCATTGGTCAGGTTAAAAGCGTCATCCTCATCGGTGATCTCTGTGTACTCCCATCCCGGCTTACCGGGTATCACCCACCGAAAGGCTGCCCCGTCGTCAAAAACGCGGATCTCTACATCCAGTTGCCTTTTCGCGCCTCCGATTTCTGTAACGGGCACCATCGCCTCGTTGCTCACGCTGTGTACATGGCTTGCCTTGCCGATCACCAGGTCATAAGTTTCGTCCACTCTCTTGGTTGTTGCCTTGCCCAAACGGACATCGTTGCCAAACTCGCCACCGTCTTTAAAACTCATCCGCAAAAGCGACTCAGCGACCAGCAGGCTGCCTTTGTAGGTGACCGTATATACCAGGCCATGCGAGCCCGAACTGAGCCGGAATACGATATTTTTATCCGGCGACGTGACGGTAACACTTTGTCTTGCAAAAGCGCTGATTGAAAATAACAGGAATACCAGAACCTGTAAACGTTTAAAATCGGGCATAACAGGAGGTTTTAATCGGAAGGGTAAATGTAAAAAATGAAACCGGTATATGGGGATTAACCTGTAAAAAACGAAAAAGCGGGCATAAAGCCCGCTAAATTGTTACCGGATCAGTTAAAAATTATACCACTCAGATAATCTGCGACTCCCCTATTCAATAAATTCAGTAGGTTTTGATTACCAGGTTTTTATAGGCGCATGCCGCGCTGTTTCCGAACCAGCAACCAACCGATCCTTCTTTAAATTCAGGGTCGAGTTCGGTGTAAACCATGGCCGGTTTAGATTGCCCATTGATATATACGGTTAGTTGCCTGCCTTTTACGACAGCTTTTATATGGAACCAGCCCCTTGCAGGCAGTGTGGCCTTTGCCTGGTATTTATCGGCCTCGTAATCCCACCAGTTGAAATCGGCCTGCTTTTCGGGCATGTACTGGACAGCGTTGATGGTTCCTGATGATGCCGGCCTGAAATAAAGTGTTTCGTAATGGTGTGCATCCTTTACTCTGAACGCCAGGCCAAGATAATCGTTGCCTGTGGCCGAGGCTATATCCAGTTCTATCTCACCGTCCCTAAAGTCCAGGTCCTTCGGATAGGCTATAAAAGCGGCCTTAGGGCTGTTAAAATTCTTTTTCAGAACCAGCGCTTTTGCTCCCCGGTACGTCTCAAATCCATAACTCAGGCCCGGTGTTTCCGGGAAAACCCATTCTTTTGGTTTGATCGTGTTGTAGTTGTGTGTCGTTTGCCCGGAGACTGCAGTCGCAACCGAGACGAATAATCTCAACAAAAATGTTTTCATATCCCGAATAAATAATTAATGATTCTGAATAATAACGAGATTGGCAAAATCGGCAGTTGTGGCGTCCGCCCACAAACCGATCATTCCATTGCTCCTGGGTTGAAGATTTTTTACAGTCAGCGAGGGCTTATCCATGCCATTCACATATACGCTGATGCTATCCCTGCTGACAACGATACGGGCATGTATCCAGTCTTCCGGAACGGGGTCGGGCAGTATCTCGCTTTCGAACTGCCCTTTATCCTCTTTGCGCAACCTGTCATACGGGTAATCAGGCAAGCTGCAGTATTGTACCGACCAGGTACGGCGCACCGGATCGGGTGAACGGAAGTTGAAAGGTCGAAAGTATACCACATCATATTCGGAGGATGTATCGGCAGCATGGAATGCAATACCCGGAAAACTGCCGAGAAATTTGTTACGCCCGCGTATATCTAACGCTATTGTGCCGTAGCTAAAAGTGATGCCTTTGAGCCAGATATTACCGTTTGTGGTTATGCATTGCTTACCATTAACCTCTGCACTTTTCATGCTGTTGTGGGAATAAGTCATTAGTTTGCCGTCAGCCAGCATCTGTTGTAAATCAATATGCTGGGCAAAAAGTTTGTCTGATAACAGCAGCATCACAGCTACCCATAATACCGTCTTCATGATTTCAGGTTCTCCTTTCTCAGCCTCGCCAGCAGGTGGTCAAACCGTACCCAAACAAT
>DASZWG010000510.1:0-3998 GCA_035546675.1 Mucilaginibacter sp.
CCGTACATTGTTACCTGTCTTTCCGGTCTGTACACTTAGGGGAGAGGAGTTATAGCAATAAAGAAGTCCTTCCCTTGGAGAAGAATTAGGATGGGCTGCTATTCCGTTCTCAAACTCTTTACCGGGTTGGCCAAAGCAGCTTTGATGGTTTGGAGCCCGGATGTACCTAAAGCGGTGAGCAGCATGCCTCCTCCGCTCAGCGCAAATATCCACCAGCTTATCGCGGTACGTTCGGCAAAGCCCTGCATCCATTTGTGCATGGCCCACCACGCCACGGGACTGATGATCACAAAAGCCAATATGATCAGCCAGGCCATTTCTGCCGAAAGCAATACGACGATCTGGCTCACTTTAGCGCCAAGAACCTTGCGTATGCCGATCTCTTTGGTGCGCTGGTTAGTGGTGTAAATGGCGAGTCCCAGCAGGCCAAGACAGCTGATCAGAATCGATAATCCGGTTGCCCAGCTAAGCAAAGCCGAAGTTTTTTGCTCACTGGCATATAGCCTGGCAATGCTTTCGTCGAAAAATTGGTATTCAAAATCATCATCCGGATAGATCTGTTTCCATGCTTTTTGCATAGATGCTATAGCCGTCTTCCATTCGTCGCCACCGGGCGTCTGCGGCTTTAGCGCAATGTGAAACGTGCCGTTAAAGTAGGGATTGGTACTTGTAAGTATAGCCAATGGCGCTATAGCGGCGTGTATCGATTCCTGGTTAAAATCGGATACCACACCCACAATTTGCATGTTGGTATCGCCATTGAAGTCGCTGATCACTTTGCCTACGGCATCGTGCGGATCTTTAAAACCGAGCTGCTTTGCCAGCGTATTATTGATCAGGAATGCTTTCGATGTATCGCCGGGCAACAGGTTTCGTCCGGCTAACAATTTGATATGATAGACTTTAATATAATTCTCATCACCGAATTTTTCACCGAGATCTTCTATCTTAATCTCTTTTTTGCCGTCTTTGTAAGAGCCCTCAGTTGAGTGAGGATCGTCCGAGGTTGGAGCGTCGCGGCCCATGCTGATCAATTGAACCTGTGGGATAGCCCTGAACTTATTGAGAAGAACCTGGTTCAAACTTTCCTGCCTGTTTTTCCACGGCGAATTGATAATAAGGATAGCATCTTTTTTGAACCCGAGATCTTTGTGAACAGCGTAGTATATTTGCTTACTCACCAGGATAGTTGCCATGATGAAAAACTGTGCAATGGCAAACTGGGTTACCGTAAGCGATTTTCTCAATACCGCATTGCGCGTTTTGCTGCTGTCTTCATTGGCCTGGTTTTTAATGGCTGAAACCGGTTTGTATCCCGAAAGGACAAGTGCCGGATAAAACCCGGAAGCAAAGCTGACCACGATGACCAATAATGCGAGGAATAAAATAATGTTCGGCTGTATCAGCAGATCCGCATGAATACCCTCCGGGATGAATGTTGAGAAAAACCGGAGTATAACGGGCGTGATAGCGACCGAAATAATGACCGAAATAAACGTGATCAGGAATGTTTCGCTCAAAAACTGGAAGATCAGTTGTTTGCGGCTTCCGCCCATAGTTTTGCGTATACCGATCTCTTTGGCCCGCTGTGCCGATTGTGCTGTGGTAAGGTTGATAAAATTAATGCAACCCAGCAGCAACAGGAAAAGCGCTATTCCGCATAACTCATACAGTGTTGTTTTATCGGCCACGCGACCGCCATCAAAAGTTCCGTAATTCGTATTGAAATGTATATCAGCCAGCGGCTGCAATGCAAATTGTTCAGTTACACCCGGCCTGAGCTTGTTATTGTTTTTCATTATTTCGTTCAACTGCTGCTCAATTCGTACTGCGGTTACTTTGGGGGCTAACTTGACAAAGAACTGGTATTCGGGACTTACACCACCCCAGTTATGCAAGCGCAGTTGCTCCTTTAATGAAGGATCTGAAAAAGCTGTTGGAAATGAAATAAAATCGTGAAAGGTGAAATCGGTGTTTTGCTTGATGGTTTGTACAATACCGCTCACGGTAGCCTTTAAAGCATCGTAGATAACGGTGCGCCCGAGCATTTGTTCATAGCTTACTCCCGGAAAATATTTTTCAGCCTGATCCGAGGTAAGCACTACCTGATACGGGGCTTTTAAGGCGGATTTTGCCGAACCGGCCAGCCATTTGTATTGAAAAAGCTTGAAATAATCGCTGTCAGCTACTACGACATTGTCCTGTATTTTAAAACGCGATGACGTTTTATTTCCATTGGGAATGGTCACGTTGGGCTGCCATAGCCTGAATATCGGTGCTGCTTCTTCGAGCCCGGTTACCTGGGTTTTGGCAGCCCAGGGCAGCGGCCCGCATACACCCGAATTGTAACCCGCTGAGCCCGCAAATGAAAAATTGGTTACCACACGGTAGATGCGGTCGCCATCCTTATGGAATTTATCAAAAGTAAAATCATAATGTACTAAAAGGTAAATCACTAAGGCAGCACTGATGCCTATAGACAAACCGATCACATTGATCAGCGTCAATACCCTGTGTTTCGAGAAATTCCGGAAGGCAACCTTTAAATAATTCCTAAACATATAATTGCGATTTAATTTTTCACGAGACCACTTCGGCATCGTTTCATGGAACGAAATTATCGTCGCAAACCCGGCGTTGCTGCCCAGCTTATAAGGTGAGTAATCTTTTTTTAGTTCATTTTTATATGCTGTAGGACTTTTCCCGGTCATCTGCTTGAAAATGCGGGTAAAGGTGCTTTGTGAGTTAAAACCCGAATCCAACGCAATTCCCAGCAATGTGATATGATCATAACCGGCATCCTGCATTTTCCTGATCACGTCGGCAACGCGGTATTCATTAATAAAATCATTGAAACTTTTTTTGAGAACAGTATTGAGGATCCGTGACAACTCATGCGTTGTCAGGCCAAGCTTACCAGCCAGTGAATTTAAACTGAGATCCGGGTCCCGGTAGTACCGGTTGGTTTTTACAGCTTGTTTCAGCCAGGCGCCTTTATGCCTCAGTTCAGCCGGTAGTAACGGTTTTGAAAAAGCAGGTGGATTTATTGTCGTGGCTTCCGGTTTTAAATATGCTGTGGCAGCTATCCAGATCAGCATCGCCATTGCGCAGAGATAAAAAGAGTAATAACCTTGTCCACCTTGTTGATGAAAATAAAAATACCCGGCATTAGCGCAAGATATGGCAAGAAGACATAGTAAGCCGAAACCAATAAGCAGGCGATGCAGCCAGCGCAATTCATAGCGGTTACGATCGCCGCCGTTGAATTTTAGCCGCTTGTAAAAACGTTCGATCAACCTGTGAGAACAATACAGATAGATAATAACAGAAATAATTGCGAGGAACGGCAATACCGGGCTCTTCTGAGCGACTTGCTCCGGCAGCACCGGGAGGAAATGCAGCCAGTCTTTCCAACTAAATGTATGTTTCGGCTGCGTTAATTTCAGTACATAAAAATAGATCAGCGGGCCAAGCGCCAGCGAAAATTGGAGATGAAGCCAGGTATCAGTTGATATGCGGACCATCCATAAAACCATCACAACCAGGGCAAGAGCCAGGAACCTGTTTGCGGAACGGTTTACTTTCCTGGTGAATGCCAGCAATAACGCAAAATTCAGCCCGGTGATGATGAGGCAAAGGAAAGCCAGATCGTAAGGACTGATATGTAAAGCATGTATATTCAATCAATCATTAACTAACCGATCGCAAATTATTCCGACCGTAAACTCTTTACCGGGTTTGCCAGCGCCGCTTTTATAGCCTGCGAACTGATGGTAACCAGGGCAATGATGATCGCCCCTGCTCCTGCCAGCGCAAAAACCCACCACTCAATAGTAATGTGATAATTATAACTCTGCAGCCACCGGGTCATCAGCCACCAGGCAACCGGTGAGGCAATGCCAATGGCTACAATTACGAGCTTGACAAAATCGGCGGATAGTAATGTTGCAATGCTGCCGACACTGGCGCCTAATACCTTACGAATGCCAATCTCCTTC
>DASZWG010000511.1:0-2616 GCA_035546675.1 Mucilaginibacter sp.
AGCTTGATATCCTCGTAATCGCCGAAAATGGTGATCTCTTCCAGCGCCGCTATCTTGGCGGTCGACAGGTTGGCCACCAGCTTGGTTTTGTGCTCATCCAGGCTTTCGAGTATAAAACCGGTCTTGTTCTGCGCCAGCGCCCTCCACAAACCCGGCTTACCGGCCACTGCTACTATTCCTCGTAGGTTCATATTTCAGTTTTGAGCTTTCAGTTTTGAGTTTTGAGTAAAATTTAACATCACTCAGAACTCAAAACTGAATACTTTTTACTCCTCAATTAATTCGATACCCAGTATTTTATCCCCCTGGCGTATATCGTCCACTACATCTACATTTTCGGTCACTTTGCCAAAACAGGTATGGTTACGGTCCAGGTGCGCGGTATTGGTGCGGCTATGGCAGATAAAAAACTGCGAGCCACCCGTATTGCGCCCGGCGTGCGCCATAGACAGTACGCCGCGATCGTGGTATTGGTTGTCTCCGGTCAGTTCGCAATCGATATGATAACCCGGTCCGCCGCTTCCGGCGCGGTAAGCCGTTTCGGGGTTGCGCGAATAAGGGCATCCGCCCTGTATTACGAAGTTCGGGATCACACGGTGAAAAGTAAGGCCGTCGTAAAATCCTTCTTTGGCCAGTTTCTTAAAATTCGCCACAGTATTCGGGGCATCCTTGTCATAGAACTCAACCGTCATGTCGCCTTTGGCGGTTTTTATTATCGCTTTGCTCATCTTTACAATTTTAGAGGCTGCAAAGTTAGTATTATGAGGTGAAAGGTAAAAGCAGAAAGGTGAAAGCTATTTTGCTGCCAGGCTTTCGTTCAATATGCTTATGATTTTCCCGGTCCCTATTATCTTGTGACCTTCCCGAAATTCAAAAGTCATGCCCGGGTTCAGCATATTTGCAAAAGATTGGGGTGAAAGAATACTTATTTCTGCATTTACCGTATCTCCCGGATAAGCAACCTTTTTATCAAGAAATGTTTGCTGACCACTTGTTTGCATTTCACTAAAAGCAAACTTGACTTGTGGCCGGTAACCTGACCTTGCCGGGGTGCTACGCCCTCCCTCTTCAGTCCTGAGATACTTAAGTTCAGCTACAAAATCAGGCTTATTATTAATCACGACCAGTCAATAATGATACAACTGCAAAAATAAAAATTTCGCAATTCATAAATTCTGATCCCGATAATTATCGGGACTGTTTAGACAATAGCTTCCTCCTTAATTCGTTACCTTTGAAAAATGATGAGAAGGCTAATACTTTCTTTTTTTCTTTTATTGTGCTGCTGCTTTTTTGCAGCTTCCGCCTTTGCGCAGGATAACCTGACCGGCCGCATTTATGAGTACAAAACAAGGAACCTGCTGCCGGGTATCCATGTTATTAACCTGCGTACCAATCGTTATACGATATCCGACCAGACCGGGGCTTACTCCATCCCTGCCAGGGTTGGCGACCTGGTTGTATTTATGGGGCTGGAGTACCAGCCCGATACGCTGTATGTGAAGGATCTGAATTATACCGACATCCAGCTTATGCTGAAACAAAACATGCTGAAGGAGGTCAGAGTAACACAGCAGGAGCTCAAATTAGGCAATTTGAAGGCCGCGCCTACCCTGTCGCCGTTCGGCGGGCAGACGCTGGTTTACCAGACCGACGATAAAGGCAATTACATCGGTGGCGTTACGCTGAATTTGTTCGATTCGCACAGCGCGGCGAAAAAACGAAAGCATGAGGAGGAGACCGCGAAGGACGAGGCTATCAAAGCTAAAATAGCACAGGTGTTCAGTCCTGAAAACCTGCAAAATTATTTGCCGATCAAAGACCAGGAAATGCAGAATTTCATTATCCTGTACACGCCCGATGTGGAGACCTATACTGATCACGATTTTAACCTGGCTCTGTACCTGAACATCTGCTACAAGGAATTTCTGAAGATACCTGTTGAGAAAAGACAGTCGGAGGAGTTTCTGCAACTGATGAATACCGGCGGCAACTGATGCATGCTATAATAGCTTCGGCAAATTATCGTTACTTTTGGGTATGAAGCTGTCAAGACTCCTGTTTGCGTTCGCTTTACTCTTTTTGCCTTTATTAAGCCTGGCATCATCCATCCTGATACCGATGGATGACGAGCAGAAGGATCACCTGAAAGCTTACGGCATAGCTTACTGGACGCTGAAGAACGGCGAGGAGGTCGACTGGCTGCTCAACTACCGCGGCGGCAGTTTCATGATGGCTTATAATAAAACCGTCGAGGATGAATGTAAGATACGCGGCGTGAGCTACGAGGTGCTGCCTGACGCTAAGGTAAGTGAGATCATTACCCAGATCAGCGACCCTTCGGTAAATATGGACCTGGTAAAACTGGAAAAGGCGCCTAAGATAGCCGTATATACCCCGAAGAATAAGCTGCCCTGGGATGATGCCGTTACCCTTGTGCTCAAATACGCCGAAATACCCTACGATGTAGTTTATGACGAGGAAGTATTACGCGGCGACCTGCCCAAATACGACTGGCTGCACCTGCACCATGAGGATTTTACGGGGCAATACAGCAAATTTTACGGGGCGTTCCGCTATGCGCAATGGTATAACGAGGACGTGCAGATACAGGAG
>DASZWG010000512.1:0-4511 GCA_035546675.1 Mucilaginibacter sp.
GGCGGCAACGGGCGACCGGTATAAACCAGGTCGCGGTTAAAGCGGATCACTTTGTCGGCAAATGTCATTGGGCTAAAATAAAAAAACGACAGGCAAAAACCTATCGCTTGATATTTCTTTCAGACTTTCGTACTAAATCAAAATCCTCACCGGCTCTTCCAGGAGCGATTTCAGCGTTTGCAGGAATGCAGCCCCGGTTGCGCCGTCAACCACGCGGTGGTCGCAGGTCAGCGTCAGTTTCATCACATTGCCCGGTACGATGGCGCCGTTCTTTACCACGGGCACCTGCTGTATGCCGCTAACGGCCAGTATACATGCCCCCGGCGGATTGATGATCGCCGTAAACTCGTCTACACCGAACATGCCCAGGTTGGAGATCGTAAAGGTCGAACCTTCCATTTCGGGCAGTTGCAGCTTTTTGGCTTTGGCACGCTGTGCAAAATCCTTTACCTCTGCCGAGATCGCACTCAGTGATTTGCCATCAGCAAAGCGTACCACCGGCACCAGCAATCCGTCTTCTACCGCAACAGCAACCCCGATATTAACATGCTCATTGTAGCGGATCGTTTCGCCCATCCATGAAGCATTTACGGCAGAATGCTGCTTGAGTGCAACCGCGCAAGCTTTCAGCACCAGGTCATTAAAGGATATCTTGACAGGCGCAACATCGTTCATTTTGGTGCGGGCCACCACTGCCGAGTCCATATCAACCGCAATGGTAACGTAGAAGTGCGGGATGAGGAAACTTTCGGACAGGCGCCTGCTGATGGTCTTACGCATCTGCGTAACGGGCTTATCGGTAAATTTCTCTTCGCCCACAAACTGCGGTATTGGTTTAGCGGCAGTTGCAGGAGCAGTGGCAGTTGTTTCTGCTACAGGCTGAGCGCTGCTTACCGCTGCTGCTTTAGCAGGCGTATAGGATTCAACATCCTTCTTCACAATACGGCCGCCATCGGCAGTTCCTTTCACGTTGTGCAGGTCGATGCCTTTTTCCTTTGCGATTTTACGCGCCAGGGGCGACGCCTTTACACGGCTGTCGTCAGTGCTGGTTGAAGATGTTGTAGTGGTTGAAACAGCGGCCTCTTCTTTCGGAGCCTCGGTTGCAGGTGCAGCAGCGCCGCGCGGAGCTTCACTTCCGCCACCCTGCAGCAATGGTGTAATATCTGTGCCTTCCTTACCTACTATCGCAATGATATCGTTCACCTTGGCTGACTCACCTTCTTTTACACCGACATATAATAGAGTGCCCGCTTCATAGCCTACTACTTCCATAGTAGCCTTATCGGTCTCCACATCAGCCAGCGAGTCGTCGGCCTTTACCTTATCGCCTACTTTAAAATTCCATTTCAATATGGTGCCTTCGGTCATGGTATCGCTCAGCAGCGGCATCCTGATCACTGTGGCAGGGATATTTACCCCCCCACCCCCTGAAGGGGGAGTTGGAGCAGTTGGTTTATCTTCAGCGGGTTTGGCTTCTTTGGTTTCAGAAGCTCCCCCTTCAGTGGGCCGGGGGGTTGCGCCTTCCAGCGCAGGTTTATAATCTTCCCCTTCCTTTCCCAGCACAGCTATTACCGAGTCGACAGGAACGGCTTTGCCTTCTTCGACACCGATATATAATAAGGTCCCGTCCTGGAACGATTCAAAATCCATAGTGGCCTTGTCGGTCTCCACTTCGGCCAGTACATCGCCTGATTTTACTTTGTCGCCAACTTTCTTATGCCATTTGGCCAATACCCCTTCAGTCATGGTATCGCTCATTTTAGGCATCTTAACTACTTCGGCCATATCAATAATGTAGAATGTTTCTTGTAAAAATAGTACAATATTATGCTAGTCCCTGATAAAAGGGTAATCTTCCTGAACATACACGTGCGTGTACAGTTCCGATGCTTCGGGCCACGGCGATTCTTCGGAGAATTTTACCGCTTCATCAATTTCGGCCTTTATTTTTTCCTCTGTATCCTCTACCCATTTCTCGTCGGCATAGCCTTTTTCCAGGATAGTTTCGCGGATATGGTCGATCGGGTCCTTTGCTTTATAGCTTTCCAGTTCTTCCTTGGTACGGTACTTCTGTGGGTCTGACATTGAGTGACCTTTGTATCGGTACGTACGCATTTCGAGGAAGGTTGGTCCTTCGCCTGCCCTGGCACGCTGCACAGCCTCGTCCATAGCGTTATGAACGGCAACCGGATCCATACCGTCAACCGGCGACGAAGGGATATCGTAAGGTAATCCCAGCTTATAGATATCGGGCTGAATAGTGGTACGCTCAACCGAGGTTCCCATTGCGTAGCCATTATTCTCGCAAATAAAGATCACCGGCAGCTTCCACAGTGAGGCCATATTGAAGGTTTCGTTCAATGCCCCCTGGCGAACGGCGCCGTCGCCCATATAGCAGCAGCAAACATGATCGGTACCTTTGTATTTTTCGGCGAAAGCGATACCGGCGCCCAATGGTATCTGGCCGCCAACGATACCGTGACCGCCGTAGAAATTATTTTCCTTATCGAACATGTGCATCGAGCCGCCTTTGCCTTTTGAGCAACCGGTGGCTTTACCGTACAGTTCGGCCATTACCGCATTGGGCGAAGTGCCCTTGGCCAGCGCATGTGCGTGGTCGCGATAAGCGGTGATCATGCTGTCCTCGTGTTTAAGTACCGACATAGCCCCGGCCATTACAGCTTCCTGTCCGATATAGAGATGGCAAAATCCGCGTATTTTTTGTTGACCGTATAGCTGGCCTGCTTTTTCTTCGAACCTACGCATCAGCAGCATGGCCTCATACCACATCAGGTAGGTATCTTTAGTTATTTCAATGGAACTCATTTGTAAATGACGTTTTCTTTTGAGAAAGCGCAAATCTAATTATATCCTTTAAAATTCCGAAACCGCAACAACTTTGTTAGAAATATTTGCAAAAAGGTGAAACTTATGCAAGCACTTCTCCGTAAAAAGATTTTGGCACCGAAATTTTTTCACTTTTTTCAAAAAAACTGTCATTTATTTGTAATTCTAAAAAAAAGGGATAGTTTTGTGGCCTGACAATAGACGCTGCCGTCAGTTTAATAACAACTTGTTGCACAACAACAAAGAAAGATTAAATGAAGAAGTTTACCCTGGCTATTGCCCTCATGCTAACTGTGTATTTTGCCCAGGCGCAAACCAAAAGCGCCGAGGGGCAGCAGGTGCAGGCAAAAACCACGGCGACCCAGCCGTCCGACAAAGATGGCGGCGATAACCAGGACGGCCTTGTCAAAGAATACTTCTCGCAGATCATGGGCGTGGCCCTCTCTACAACTTCCAATGTAAAACTCTTTCAATTCGTTTATGACTGGATAGGCACTCCCTATCATTTCGGAGGCGATTCGAGAAAAGGTATCGATTGTTCCGCTTTTACCAAGGAGCTTTATGCCAAAGTATTTAACCTGACCATCAAGCGCAACTCGCGAGAGATCTTCAGCATGGTAACCCCGATTAACAGGGAAGACCTGAAAGAGGGCGATTTTGTATTTTTCAAGATACACAGCAGGCACATCAGCCATGTGGGTATTTACTTAGGCAACAACCGGTTTGCACATGCATCGTTACGCGGAGTAGCGATCAACAGCCTGGACGACGATTATTACAGCAAGCATTTCTATAAAGGCGGCCGCCTGCTTGATGTATACAAAAAGCAACTCGACGACGCCACGCCGGGAGATAATTCCACTGCAAACCAATAAGAAATTTCTTATATTCGGCTAAGTCCTTTTAATTTATGAAAGGATTTTTGCTATGCGCACCTGCGGCCTGTTACTCCTTATGATCCTTATCCTTTCGTTGCCTTCGTACCAGGAGCAGCCCATTTTTGCCAAAAATCCTCCATTGAAAAAAAAGATCGTTTACAAAAAAGCGGTTGTTAAAAACCCGGACACGCTGCACGATACCGTATGCATCGCCGCAGTGGGCGATATGATGCTGGGATCATCCTACCCCGATCAGAGCAAACTGCCGCCCGACAGCGCTAAAGAAAGTTTCAAAGCCGCAACAAAGTATCTTTCCGGCGCAGATGTTGTATTCGGCAACCTGGAAGGTACGCTGCTCGATTCAGGTAAGCCCGACAGCAGCAAAAAGAAAATGGACCGGGCCTTTCTGTTTCAGATGCCCACCCGTTACGGGAAGGTATTCCGTGATGCAGGTTTCAACCTGGTAAGCATCGCCAATAATCATATTACCGACTTCGGGGTGAAGGGCAGCACGAGCACCACTCAAACACTGACTCAATACAGTATTCACTACGCCGGTCTTGAAAGCTGCCCCGCGACTATCTTCGAGCGCTACGGTGTAAAATATGGCTTCTGTGCTTTTTCACCCAATGCACATACCGTTTCGCTGCTGCAAACGGAACATGCTGCACATATCATCCGCCTGCTCAAAAAGCAATGCGATATTGTTATCGTCTCCTTTCACGGCGGGGCCGAAGGCGCTGCTTACGAGCATGTACCCCACAAAATGGAATCGTATATGGGCAG
>DASZWG010000513.1:0-1826 GCA_035546675.1 Mucilaginibacter sp.
AAACCGAGCGGAACGGGTATCCAGCACAGGTAGAATAAGCCGGTAAGCACATCAAGGGACGTACGGCTGTTGATCTTAAAATAT
This sequence comes from Mucilaginibacter sp., assembly GCA_035546675.1. Taxonomy (GTDB): domain Bacteria; phylum Bacteroidota; class Bacteroidia; order Sphingobacteriales; family Sphingobacteriaceae; genus Mucilaginibacter. The sequence goes on from DASZWG010000513.1 coordinate 85, forward strand.
TCGTTAAGCGTTAGTAGTTTGCCCTGGTAATGGATGCCGAACAGGTGTTTCTCGAAATTATACAGATCGGCCATGTGCACCGGGTTATAATTATAATTGGGATAGGCCTTCATATAATCGAATATCATCCAGTATACAGCAAACCCGATAAAGCAGACCAGGAATTTGCGCGTGACACGCGACGCATAAAACAGGCCATTGCAAAGCAATACCAAAAAGAAATGATCGGAGCGGAGACCTACCAGCCACCAGGTGATGAGCAGGTAAGCTAAAGAAAGAAGCGTAACAACGATTACAGAGCGGGGTGTAACTGTAATGCCATCGCTGACATTATTTTTACCCATGCTATTTTTTTATGAAGTCTGAACGGAAAACCTTATCCCAGAAGGGTGAACTGACACCGTAGCCCCTGTCAGGATCCTGGTAATGATGCAGCATGTGATGCTGTTTGATCTTTTTCCAGATATTTCCTTTAAAGTTGAAGTGGTGTATAGCGTAATGTGTCATGTCGTAAAACAGGTAGCCCAGGATAAAACCCGGAAAAAAAGCAAAAATATAATTGACCGGCAGAATGGCATTGAACAGGAAATAAAAGCCAGTAGCCAGCGGTATGCTTACAGACGGCGGCAATACCAGTCGCTTGGCGTCGCTGGGGTAATCGTGGTGTACGCCGTGGAAGATAAAATGCAGTCTTTGCGCCCAGGGTTTATCGGGAGGGGCGTAATGGAATACAAAACGATGCATGATATATTCGGTTAGCGTCCAGACAAAAATGCCCAGCGCGAAAAATTCGAAGAATGTCAATGCACCGAGTTTTACATCAAACACTACCTTATAAATGCAAAAAAGTATAACCGGCATGAAGATGTAGACCGGCACAAGGTAATGCACCTTGGATAAGCCCTCCAGGATATTGTTTTTGAACATCCTCACAGATTCCTGCGAATTCGAAACATACTTCTTCTTCATCTCTTTACGGCTTAAAACGCTCAACCATTTCTTTGCCCGTATTCGGATCGGTCCCGTTCACCTGCACATACAAAACATTCGGTATCCAGAACGAGCCGCCTTCTATTTTTACAAATATCCGGTTCAGAATGGCTCTTTTTTGCCCTATCAGCGCGAATATATGATATTTTCCGTCAGCTGCTTTCATCAGCGTTAACGGAAATTTTTTGTAGGATACAAAACGTATATCATAGCCGCCGTTTCCAAGCGGTTCGGAGGTCAATCCGTATGCAAATCTACGCTGAATAAAATTCAAATCCTCTTTTTGTCCGCGTTCGGCATATTTTATCCAGTATACTTTTACCGGTTCGTCCGGATCGGGTTTGCCTGTAGCATCCGTATTCAGATCGTAAACGATGGTATTGGCATTCGGCGTACGCTGCACATAAAATAAGCGGTTGTATGCGGGTGGCGGGGCGGGGTAGTTAACCGGCATTTTCAAACTGTCGGCGCCTGTGGTTTTATTTCCGCCGCCTTTAAAAGAATACCCGGTAAATACAATGGAAAGAATCAATAGGGGAAGGGCTGCACGCATCTGGCTATACTGTTATTGGGTTTTACTTTTTTGTTCGAGCGCTTTTTTGGCATCCGTCAATCGCCGGAAAGCGGTAATATTGGTTAAAACGGCAAGGGCCGCAATAGGGAATGTGAAAATCGACATCGTTTCAAAAACATGAAATTTGATGCCGGGAATAAACAATTTATAATCTCCGCCAATGTATAACGAGGTGACG
>DASZWG010000514.1:0-4007 GCA_035546675.1 Mucilaginibacter sp.
TTTTTCAATGTGGACTGGCTGATGGTATTCATTTACCTGGCCCTGTGCGCCATAGGTTTGCTCAATATTCATTCGGCCATGTTCGATGAAAGATATCCTTCTTTCCTCGATTTTAACACGGATTACGGCAAGCAGCTTATCTATGTGATTACCGGCATATCGGTCGGCATTGTGATCCTGCTGCTCGACAGCCGGTTTTTCAGTGCCCTGGCCCCGGTTTTTTATGGCATAACGGTTATTTTGCTGATGCTGGTGCTGGTTGTCGGGCGTAATGTAGGCGGTAACCAGGCCTGGATATCGCTGGGCGGGGGATTCAGGCTACAGCCCTCAGAATTTGCCAAGCTTACCACCTGCCTGCTGCTGGCCCGTTACCTGAGCGGAACCAACGTCCGGGTAACGGAAACCAAATCGTTCCTGGTTGCTGCCGCCATCATCGGTTTCCCGATGTTCCTGATCATGCTGCAGCCCGATGCGGGTTCAACGCTTGTTTTCAGCTCACTGATATTTGTTTTATACCGCGAAGGGCTTTCGCCTTTTTTCCTGATCATGGAGGGATTGTTCATCGCCCTGTTCATACTGACGATCAAGTTGAATAACGCAACTATGATCATCATTGTGCTTGCCGTTCTTGCTGCGATCCTTATTTTGATTGGCAGGCGTAACCGTAAAACAATTCGTGTTGTCAGCCTGGGGCTGACTATGTGCGTAGCATTCGTCTTCAGCGTAAAATTCATTTATACCAAAGTATTAAAGCCGCACCAGAAAGTGCGCATCGATATCGTGCTGGGCATCACCAAAGATCCGAAAGGCAAAGGCTATAATGTCAACCAGTCGAAGATCGCCATCGGTTCGGGGAAGATGTGGGGACGGGGATATATGAAGGGCACGCAAACCAAATATTCCTTTGTTCCGGAACAGGGTACCGATTTTATTTTCTGCACCGTAGGCGAAGAATGGGGTTTTGCGGGTTCACTTGTTGTTCTGGGGCTTTACCTGCTGCTGGTATTGCGCATTATCCGTACAGCGGAGCGACAACGGTCGCCCTTCTCGCGCATCTATGCTTACGGCGTGGCGTCCGTCATATTTTTTCACGTCGTCATCAACATCGGTATGACCATCGGGATCGTGCCTTCTATCGGTATCCCTTTGCCGCTCATCAGCTACGGAGGGTCGTCGCTGCTCAGCTTTACGATTATGCTATTTATCCTCATCAAGCTCGATTCGAACAGGATGGGTATTATTTATTAGAAAAATTAAGCTAAACGTATCTTCTTTTCAGCAGCGCATAGAATTTATCGACCGTGGCCTGTTTGGTTCCCCACTGGTTCTTAACGGCATAGTTGGATTGCAGGAATTGATCAGCCTCGTCGAATGAATTGTACCGGTTCAGGATGTCGATGGCCTCGCTGTAAGCAAGGTTGTAACCATTAAACAGGTCCTTGATGTACAATAGCTTATCATTCAGCGTGATGGCCTGTTTCAGGTCGGTTATCGCCGGACTGTGCAAATGCGCGGTAGTATGCGCGCCCGAATTTTTGAGCTGGGCCGACATTTTTTGATTGATGGTCAGCGGCTCTTCGGTTGCGACCGGTGTTTTTTCTTCGGTAGCGGGAATTTCTTTTTTAGGCTCAGGCTTAACGGCAACCGGCTCCGGTATTTTTACAGGTTCCTCTTTTGTTTTGGTTTCGGCTACAGGTTTCGGTAACTCGGGTTCAGCGGCTTTTACCGGCGGAACGTAAACTGGTTCTTCTGTAGGTTCATCCTCATCTATCGTAAAACCCCGGTCGTCCTCATCATCCCAGTTTTCCGATTCATCAAGCACCAATTCATGCTTGATGATCTCCGGCTCAGGCATCATTACCGAAAAATCGCCTTCGGTGCCCTGTTGGGCAATATCTATATGCGGTACCGGGCGATCATCTTCTTCTACCGATGGCCTGTAAACCTCAGCCGCTTTGGCCGGAGGTTCGGGCTTTTCTTCAGGCTCCGTTTTAGGCTCAACCGGGGCCTTGACTTGCTGTACCACCGGTTCGAAAAATTTTTCCTGCTTATCAGGTTTAGGAAGATTTTCTGTGGCTTTCGGAGGATTTTCGGCCGCTTCGGCAGGAGTATTTTGCAGGTTCAGTTTTTTAAGTATCTCCGAATGTTCGGAAAGAAAATGCGCGTTGGCTACAAAGAGTTCGAGTTCAAGGTCGTTAAGGGGTTCTTTGTTATTGGCCAGGTACTCGTACTGATCATTCAGTTCGCCGAGAATATTTCCTATTTTTTTAAAAACTTCCTGCTGCTTCATGGCGGTGAGATGAAATAATCATCAAAAATACTATTAAATTATGATATTTGCCCGCAACAAAAGGTTTGAAATGCTGCACAGCGAGGACGTTTTTAAGCGGAAAAATGAGTTTGGAGGAAGCATCGAGGTGATCTGTGGTTCCATGTTCTCGGGGAAGACGGAAGAACTGATCCGCAGACTGAAGCGCGCCCAGATCGCCCGGCTGAAGGTCGAGATATTCAAACCCAAAACCGATACCCGTTTCGATGAAAATGCCGTCGTATCGCACGATGCCAATTCGATCCAGTCAACGCCGGTCGATACCTCGTCGGCTATCCTGCTCCTGGGCAGCGATGTGCAGGTGGTCGGCATAGACGAGGCTCAGTTTTTTGATGATGAGTTGTCCAATGTCTGCAACATACTCGCCAACAGGGGAGTGAGGGTTATCGTTGCCGGTCTTGATATGGACTATCGCGGCAAGCCCTTCGGCCCTATGCCCGAACTGATGGCCATTGCCGAATCGGTCACTAAGGTGAGCGCTGTTTGTGTGCGGTGTGGTAATCCGGCTATGTACTCCTACCGGCTGGTGCCGGGCGAAAGCACCATCCTGCTGGGCGAAAAAGAAAGCTATGAACCCCGTTGCCGGGTTTGTTACAATTCCCGTTAAACTATCGGAACATTTATTTTTCGGGCAGTATGCCTTTTAAATAAAAAATTCAGCTTAAATTTAGAGGCCAATTTTAAACGGAAAAAGCTAATGATGAAAAGATATTTTTACCTGTTATTGTGTGCATGTGCGTTCATGTGTTTTTCTTCATGCAAAAAATCGCCTAAAAGCACGGGCGGTTCCGGGAACGTTACCGGAAACCAGAACGGCGTTGATCCGCCATCGGGATCGACCGATGGTGTCACCTTTACCAACGATGGTAAATCAGCCATTTTTAACTTGTATGCGCCGGGCAAAAAGTCGGTTGCCGTGATCGGCGAATTCAACAACTGGCAGCCTACGGCAATGAAAAATTCCAAAGATGGTACGCGCTGGTGGGTGCAGGTCGATAACCTCGATCCGTCAAAGCAATATGCTTACCAGTACCTTATCGACGGTTCGCTTAAAGTGGCCGATCCTTACACCCACGAGGTGCTCGACCCCAATAACGACTCTTCGATACCCACATCCGTATATCCCAATCTGAAGGCTTATCCCACGGGTTCAACCACAGGGATTGTGAGCACCTTCTGGTACGGTGCGCCTGCGTATACCTGGAATGTAACCAACTTTCAGCGCCCCGATCCGAAAAACCTGGTTGTATATGAATTGCTGGTACGCGATTTTGTTGCAACACATTCTTATAAAACCCTTACGGATACTTTGAGCTACCTGGTCAACCTGGGTGTGAATGCTATTGAGCTGATGCCGGTCAATGAGTTTGAGGGCAATGATTCGTGGGGCTACAATACCAATTTCATGTTCGCGCTGGATAAATATTACGGCACACCGAATGATTACAAGGCATTTATCGACGCATGCCATGCCAAAGGCATAGCCGTGATACAGGATATCGTGCTGGAAGATCAGTTTGGTTCTTCGCCGCTTTGCCAGATGTACTGGAACTCGACAAATAACGAGCCGGCGGCCAATAACCCGTGGCTCGACCCGACCAGCACCCATCCTTATGCCGTGGGTTACCAGATGAACCACCAGCGAAAGGCGACGCAGTATTTTTCGGAAAACGTGATG
>DASZWG010000515.1:0-8616 GCA_035546675.1 Mucilaginibacter sp.
TATGAATATTGGCGGCGGTTTTAATTTCGATTTCGGCCGGGTAAAAATGGTGAGCGCTATACATTCAAGTTCGATGCCTGATGGCTCATACGGAGGTAACCCGGCGGGTTATGTGATCCACTCCGAAGGGAAAAAAATTTATTTCTCAGGCGACACAGCGCTCACTTACGATATGAAGCTGCTGGCTGATGAGAACCTTGACTGGGCCATATTGCCCATCGGTGATAACTACACAATGGGAGCCGAAGACGCTATTAAAGCCACCGATTTTATCAACTGCAGAAATGTGATCGGTGTACATTACGATACTTTTCCGGTTATCCGTATCGACAAGAAAGAAACCATAGATCAGTTCAGGCGGGCGGGTGTTACGCTGAAATTACCGGCCATAGGCGAAAGTATAACCTTATAGCAAAAAACCCCTGAAAAGGGGCTTATGCGATCAAATTTCTTGATGGAGCAAACTGTCCGTATCAAATGGTCGTTCCATGCGGGATGATAGCGCGCTTCTTGATCACGACGATACCATCCTGCACCGTATGTGTTCCATAATCGCCGTCTTCCAGCTTCTTGGGTCCGCAATTGATCTTTACATCGTTACCTATGTAAGTGTTCTTATCAATAATGGCATTCTTGATACAGCAGCGGTCGCCGATACCCATAATAGGTGAGTCACTTTCGGTCAATTCCCTGATCTGTTCGAGTGTTTGATAATTGTCATTACCCATTACGTAACAATTCTCAATGATCGTATCATTCCCGATCCTGGTACGGATTCCGATCAGCGAACGGTAGATATGACTGGCATTGACGATACAGCCATCCGCAATAATGGTTTTTTCCAGGTGGGTGCCCGATACCTTCGACGGGGGCAGCATGCGCGCCCGGGTGAAAATATGATTTTCGCCAAAAAGATTGAATTGTGGAATTTCGTCAGTCAGACCGAGATTGGCCTCAAAGAACGAAGGGATAGTACCGATATCGGTCCAATAACCCTCGTATTGATAGCTTACCACACGGTGGCTGCTGATCGAATCGGGGATAATTTCCTTGCCAAAGTCGGTTTTCTCATTGCCAACCAACAGGTCATAAAGCACTTTTTTGGTGAAAATGTAAATGCCCATCGAAGCCAGGTATACCCTGCCTTCTGCCTGCATTTCGGGGCTTACCTCTGATGCCCATTTTTCGAAATCTTTTTTCGGCTTCTCGATAAAAGCAGTGATCAGGCTGTCTGAGTCGGTTTTAAGGATCCCGAAGCCGGGCACATCATTGGCGTGTACCGGTATGGTGGCAATAGAAATATCGGCATTTGTATTGATGTGATTATCGATCATGTCGCGAAAATCCATCTGGTAAAGCTGATCGCCGGAAAGAATGAGCACGTATTCGAACTCATGTACCGCCAGGTGATGGAGGCACTGTCGTACCGCATCGGCTGTACCCTGGAACCATGCCACGCTCGAAGGCGTTTGCTCGGCTGCCAGTATATCCACAAAAGCATCGCTGAAGCTGCTAAAATGGTACGTATTCTTGATATGCTTATTCAGCGACGCGGAGTTGAACTGTGTCAGCACATAAATACGCGTGATGTCCGAATGCAGACAATTCGAGATAGGGATATCGACCAAACGATATTTGCCGGCTATTGGCACAGCCGGCTTTGAACGGGTGGCAGTTAGCGGCGATAAGCGGCTACCCTGGCCGCCCCCGAGAACGATGCTGATTACTTTTGATGTCATATTATAGGCTTTAAACTCTCGTATAAATTTACATACTCTTTTGCTGAGCGGTCCCAGGAAAAATCAAGCGCCATCATCCTTTTACGCAGCAATTGCAGCAATGGTGTATTGCTGTAAACTTCTATTGCCCTGCCGACGGCGTGTGCTATATCCCCGGCGGTTGCCTGTAAAAAACGTATACCGTAACCACCTTCATCGCCAAAATCCACAACGCTGTCCTTTAATCCACCGGTGGTACGTACCATGGGCACGGTGCCATAACGCATCGCATACAATTGATTCAGGCCGCAGGGCTCAACTCGTGATGGCATCAGCAGGAAATCGGACCCTGCATAAACAAGATGCGCCAGCGGTTCATCGTACCCGATGAATACGCTGCACTGTTCGGGAAACTGCTTTTGCAATGCTTTTAGCGCATCCTGCGTATCTGCCTCGCCGGCCCCGAGTATGATGAAGTTAACTTTGCCCGGATGAGCGTGTATGCCGCGCCTGATGGCTTCGGGTAGCAGATCGGCCCCTTTTTCGATAACAAGGCGCCCGATAAAGGAGATCGTTGGCCTGTCGGACGGCAGATCGAACCGAGTGCACAAATGTTCCTTGTTTTTCTGTTTGCCTGAATTGAGTTGACGCACCGAATATTTGTCCGGTATCATAGCATCGGTTTTGGGGTTCCATATTTCTGTATCGATGCCATTCATAATGCCGAAACCCTTGGAGCGTTCGAGGTAAAACAGGTATTCCAAACCGTTGGAATGATAAGTAAGTTCATCCAGGTAGGTCGGCGATACAGTCGTGTACTTCCAGCAGCATTTTACAGCCGATGCTAATGGGTTAATGGCGCCGTTCCAGTCGAGCAGGCCGGTTTTAGACAGGTCGATTTCAGGCAGCAGCCCAAGTTTGGCCCACCCGAAGGCGCCGTGATATTGTCCGTTGTGTATGGTAAATATGGTGGGTGTTCCGGCAAGCCGGTGGTACAGCTTTGAGTAATACAATAAAAATGGCACCAAACCTGTATGGTGATCGTGGCAATGTATCAGATCGGGCGATTGCTGCGACCAATTGATCCAATCGAGAAAAGCGATCTGGAAAGCAACAAATTGCTCCGTTTCGTCGGGATAACTGTATACATTTTCCCGGTCGAGCAGACCTGGTATCTTCACAAGAAAAAGCTCAAAACCGAGCTTATTGGTTTTTTCTTTTAATATCTCGAAATAGAAGCGCTGAGTACCGAGCAATGACGAGGCTTCAAATACCAGATCAAATTCGTTTTCCTGCACAAATTTTCGCTCATAAAAAGGCATTACAACGGCAGCCTGCAATCCCAGGCGGTTCTGATATTTGGGCAGGGCGCCTACTACATCGGCAAGGCCTCCGACTTTGGCTACTGGATAACATTCGGCGCTCAGGTGGAAAACTTTCATTATAGATGATAAACGGTTCAATTTAAGCAAAGAATTGCTTAATTAAACAACCCCTAAGGCTATATTCTGTTTAAAAAAAGAATTTTTACGATTTGTTTAGCGGTATTGTCCGTTCGTTTTTAATTTACAATTGTGACAATTTCTTTTTTATGAAATCTTCATTTTTGAGGGATATTTTTTAAAGTATTTTGCCAATATGATAATATTAATGCGTGGCTCAGCGTTGATCATGATATCAGCGTTGATCATGATAATTGCAATGGCAGTTGTATCACAAATTCTGTGCCTTCGCCGGGCTTGCTTTTGATGCGGATTGAACCTCCCAGCGCCTCTACCTGTGTTTTAACCATAAACAATCCCATGCCCTTTCCTTCTACACTATGATCGAATCGTTTGTAAAGACCGAACACCTGAGCGGCATACTTACTCATATCGATACCCTTCCCATTATCCCTGAACCGCAACTCTATCTTGTTTCTTGAATGATGGCTTTTAATACTAATGACCGGAGGGATTCCCGGCTTGCGGTATTTGATACTATTTGAAGTAAGGTTATAGAATATACTGTAGATATAGCTGCGAACGGTAAAGATGGATTTGGCTTCTTCAAAATCATATTTAAATTCAACCTGTTCGCTCACAATGGTATTATAAATACTCGCCCTGATGGTATCTATCAGTTCCCTGAAGTAAACGTTTTCTCTTTTTTCATTAACCGTATCTCGGGCCTGTAAAATATGGTTCAGATCCTGGATCACTGTATCTACATTTTGTATGGATTTCGAGATCCGTTCAATCACCTCTTCTTTGGTATTAGAATCGGTTCCTGCTTCATTCAGCATTTCCGACAGGGCGATAATATTGGCCACCGGAGCCCGGAGGTTGTGTGAAATGATGTAGGTGAACTGCTCAAGGTCCTTATTATGCTGGATCAGGTCAGAAGTGATACGCTCCCTTTCAAGGGCTGCGAGTTTGGCTTCCGTCCTGTCCTGGTTTACCAGAATAAATCCCCGTGTTTCACCGTTATCATCTTTCACATTCAGCCAGCGTACATCGTTCCACCTTACCGAACCATCGCTTTTTACAGAGCTTAACTCGTAGCTTACAGTGATACCCCGGGCAACCTTGTCCACTGTTTCTTTAATAAAAGGCCACCTTTCAGGAGTAAAGTAATCGCTTATTGGCTTGTTTACCACAAGGCTTTTCCCATTCTGTTCTTCCGAATATTTCTGGGCAAGCGCATTGAATGAGATAATGGTCAGATCGGTATCGAAAAGCACATAAGCCGTATCCGTATTTTCAAATATGGTGCGCAAGTTGGCTTCGGATTTTTTTAATGCGTCTTCGTCAAATTTGCGCTGGGTAATATCTGTCACCATGGCCAGAGCGCCCTTGTATACCCCATTCTCGTCAAAGACGGGGTTGGCAGAAATATTGGCCCATACGTCATCGCCATTTTTGGTCTTGTAACGGATATCAAGGTTCTCCTTCGAACCTCTGCGCCTGCGTTCCATGCATGCAATAGCATATGCCTTCCCTTCTTCGTCCATAAAATCGTACAAACCCTTCCCAATCATTTCTTCGGGCGTATAGCCTAAAATATCAGCCATCTTTTGATTGACGAAGTTGGTCTTTTCCTGATCGTCAATGGTCCATATTCCTTCCTGCGCTGCTTCCACAATCCTCCTGAAACGGGTTTCGCCTTCCAGGTATTTTTCCCTGGCTGCTTTCTGTTCTGTTATATCCCGGGTTACTCCGTCTATCCGGGAAAGAATTCCCCGGTCATCCAAATAAGGTACGATCCTGTTCTCGACCCATTTAATGCTTCCATCTTTACAGTTAATCCGGTATTCATTAGACACCCGTTTCCCTTTTTGAAGCAATTTTTCTTCTGCATTAATTATATGTTTATCATCCGGATGTACTAAGCTGATCCAAAAACCCGGGCTGGAAAGGAAATTGGATCTTTTATAGCCAAAAAGCCTTTCACAGGCATCAGATATGCTTAATACCTTTTGGTTAATCATATCTACGGTAAAAAACACCTCATCAATAGCATTAAAAAATGCAACCCACTCATCGTGCTGATGTGTCGGGGCATCGTACGCAGGCTTGGTAATTGTACCGTTATTTTCAGATTCCCGCTTCATTATCTGGAAAGATGTCTGTGGATTTGAACGTACGGTTTATCAAATAGTTTAAAAAAGAGTTGTCTCTCTGGCTGTATGAATAAAAAGAAATTTGTGCAACCGGGTTATGAAAAAGGGTAAATGTATACGATAGTTAAATGTACACATTTGATTTATTAAAAAAAATCAAAACATTTGTCAGGCATAGTGTGTAAAGTACATACCTCGTGCCGACTTTCATGAACAACGCTGACAAACTAAAAATTGTGATTTTTGATGATGATGAGGATATACTTTCCATCTGTAGTTATGTTTTTGAGGAACAAGGGTGGGAAGTGCATACATTTACGGATTGTAATAGCGTAACAGAAAAAATTTCAGAGATCAGACCCAATGTGATCCTGATGGACAACTGGATACCCGATGCCGGCGGTATTGTCGCCACGCAGAAATTAAAAAGCGAAAACGGACTAAAGGATATCCCGGTAGTTTACTTTTCTGCCAACAGTGATATACAGCTTTTGGCCGATAGTGCAGGTGCAGAGGCTTACCTGGCCAAACCATTTGACCTGCACGAACTGGAGCATGTGATCAGCATAGTGATCAACAAACAACAGCCTTGAAAATAGAAAGGCCCGGGTGCAATTTTATGCTCAAGTTTTAATCGGCGCTCGGTCCGCCGGGGCGTCCACCGCCTCTTTCTTCGCCACCAAATCTTCTCCTGAAACCTCTTTCCGGATTATCCGGTCTTTTTCCCGCCCATTTTTGCAGGCGTAGTGTAAAGGTGAGCAGATAATACCGGGATAGCCTGTTGACATGCGATTCGGTAAATGAGCTCGCTGTTGTTGAAGAAGAGAAGCCGGTATTCTCATTAAACAGGTCGAACGCCGCGAGACGAATGGTAGCCTGGTTATTTTTCAGGAACCTTCGTTCAAGATATACATTCAAAACGTTGGGGTTGGTCACCTGTACGCTGGAACTGTAACCGTAATTGATAGACTTTTCGTAGTCGTAGCTGAAGGTCCAATCCTTAAAAATATATTGCTTACCATTCAAATCGATGGTCCAGGTGCGGATATTGGATGTGCCATTTGTTAGCGGGTTATTTACAGAATTGTTAGTCCTGTTTATGGCATAGCTGGTTTGGAACTGCGCATCCATCACATCGTTCAGATCGACCCTGAATGCCATGCGTGGTGTTATTTGCAGATTTTTGGCAATGTTTTTTACCATATCCTGCGCGTAAGTAACAGAATCGATATTGGTCAGATATCCAATGTTATTACTGTAACTCACAGAGCCACGCAAAAACAATGTGTATTTCCGGTCCGACCATGGTTTAGCCCATAAAATATTGCCATTAACGGTATAATAGCCATTCGCATTCAGGTACTGCGTAAGGATGGTATTAGAATACCTGGGATCGGGGGCATACCTGCGCGGGTAGGTGATCGAGTTGGTTACCACCTGGTTATTGATCTGCTGGAAAGACAAGTTGGTAAAAAATATGTTGCCCGTCTGAAAACTGAACTTATTATAGCGTATCGAAAAATTATTAGTGAACTGTGGCTTCAGATCAGGATTACCTTCAACCGGGTATAACGCATTTGAGAAATCAATGACAGGCTGCAGTTGAGAGAAACTCGGTGAGCTGCTGGATCCATTATAGTTGATGCTCAGTAATTGGCTCCTCGAGAAACGATAAACATATCTGGCAGTAGGTGTAATGTTGAAAGTATTAACATGAGTAGTTGCTCCGGTTAAAGGGGAATAACCATTCAGATCGGAGGGAAGTGCTGCAATACCTAATGTGTAATTATAATTCTTTTCTACGCCTCTGAAATTTAATCCGACACGATTGGTGGTGAAGGTGTAATTATAATTATTGCTCAGGGCACTATCGGGTACCAGGACTGATAACGGGTTATCGATCTCTGTGGTATCAGTTTCTTTGGAGTTAACAGTTGCGGCATGACTGAAGGCGTAGTTCAATTCAAGGTACGTTGTTTTGCCAAGCGGCTCAATATATGATAAATTGGTGCTTATCGTGTTCGTCCGGCTGTGTGTGTTGATCATTTGGTCGGTTGGCGCGGTAGGAATACCTATGGTGTAATTATATACCGGGTTCTGAAACTGGTTACTTGTGGATGAACTGAAATTAGCATTGATGCTAAAATTACGGCGATGCCCCAGCCTGCGGTTGTAAAGCACATTAATGCCGTAAGTCGGCGAATTTGAATTGCCCGTGGTTAAAGAAGTATAAGCAGAATTTACAACATTTCTTCGTTCAATATTAACATTCTCATTGTCATTTGTATTAGTACCGGCATAGGAGAAGTTTGGTGTCACTTTCAAATAGTTAACCGTGTCGGGTTTATACTCTACATTCCAGGTAAAACGGTGATTGATGTCCTTATCAACCTCATTACTTAGCTGGTTATTCAAACTCGGGTTTGATGGTGAAAGATTCTGCTGCAAATTAGTGCTGTTGGTCGCTGTGGTGTTATCGGCAAAACTATAGCTGCCATATACCGAAGTGTATTTTCCCCATTGGTCCCGAAAGTTGGCGCCTATAGAATGGGCATCGGTTATGCCGTTTTGTGTTGTGATCAATGTGCCGCTTCCTCCGCCGCGACCCGCATTGCCGCGGCCCCTGCCGCCTCCGAAACCTCCGCCGAACCCGCCCGGAGAACCGAATGAAAAAGTATTCACATTGGTATTATTGATGCTTCCCAGAACAGCTATTTGCCTGTTGCCGCTGAACTGAAACAGATTCAGAGTTGTGAGGTACCGGTTTTGATCAGGTATTCCCTGGTCGGCAGGCAAGGCATCTTCACCATCGCCCGCGGTTGCCTGCAAGGAGTATCCGTAATTCCGGTCTTTACGGATGTTAATGTTTAGTATTTTATCGGGTTCGCCGGTCTTTATACCAGTCAGGTTGGCCTGGTCGCCGTAATCATCTATTAATTGTATATTATCCACAATATCGGCCGGGAGGTTTTTTGTGGCGCTTTGCACATCGCCACCCATAAAGTCCTTCCCGTTTATCCTTACTTTGGTTACCTGTTTACCCTGCGTTGTAATATTACCGTTAGCATCAACATCCACGCCCGGAAGTTTTTTAATAAGATCCTCTACCGGCGCATTTTCGCGAACCTTATAGGCACTGGCTGTGTACTGAACAGTATCTTCTTTTAATATGATAGGATTGATGCCGACAATTGTGACACCTTTCAATGAATTCGGCGCAGCCTTCAATTCAATGTTTCCGAGCACAGCGGGTTTGGTATCATTATCCAATGCATAGTGACGCCTTATTGCCTGATA